>USSR01000025.1 GCA_900557355.1 uncultured Bacteroides sp. | reverse complement strand
GAGAAGAAGTTGAAGAATATCAATACTTATTATAATCCGATTTATGTGCCGATGCCGGGATATTACGGTAAGGCGGAAATAAACACGAATCAAGAATACAATATAGAAAAGGAAAATTAAAAGGAGCGAGCATTCAGTTGTTGCAAAATTTGCAACAACTGAATGCTCTTACTATTTCTACCTAACTGATCCAGAAATTGCACAAATTGGTTATTATCCCCGTTTCATTCATTCCTTTCCACTTTCCAATTTCCTTCCTTTGTTATTTCAATCTTCAAATTATTCTTATTGGCAAGAGTAATCCAAACATTACTTTGATGAGTAGCATCCGTTTGAGCAGAAATAGCTTTCACTATGTCTTCAGCTTTCCATAAAGCAGTGTGAGGAACAATAATAGTTACGAACGTAACAGCAGAACCGGGGATTACCTTTTGTTTGGCAAAAGTTGTAACAGGCTTGACTGTATACTCCTGTTGTTGCACCCCAAAATGACGCCCCTTCTGTTCCTCAAAGTAAACTAATAATTGATTTGTTTCAATATCTTTCCCCGAACGATCTTTCCACTTTTTATTCTCTCCTGTGGAATTGAACCAATTCTTACCGCTTTTATCCAACGAATAAAGTTGCCATAAACTGCCGGCGGTATAACCTTCCGTTCCTGCCCCAGGCAATAAATGATCCTGTATAACAAGTATTCCTTCTTTTGTGAGCACCATATTCCGTTGTAGGACAGATCCATCCACACATTGGTCATCCAACACAATTCGTCCATAAGAATCTCCCTCCCGCGTTTCTGCCATGGCTTCTCTTACTGTGTTCGGATTAAACAATGTTCCTACTTTCTCGTGAATATATTCCTCACCCGGATGAGAAACCTTATTATAGGCGCGTATCATAAAATCTAATACCGATTTCTTCGCTCCGCTTTTTGCCGTATGCTTCCAATCACAACCAATATACCGATAATCATTCAGACTAAAATCTGCGGCTACATCCAGATTCACAAAACAGACATTCTTGTCCGGAAGAACAACTTTCACAGCTTTTCCTTCTTTACCCAAGTCAACCAAAGTCACGTTTTTACTCCAGTTCTCTAACGTGCTACAGTCATGCAGCAACCTGTTTCCTGCCTTTCCAATCAACCGGACATTCTTAATATAAATCTCTTCACCCGGTTCTCCCTGAAAGCGGAATGTCATCTTTCTCATCCCCCGCATTGCAGTATCACCGGAAATCTCCGTAGACTGACTGAAATCAACACAATCTGTAAACCAGCTATTAGTGAACAACCGGCTGCCCTTCTCATCAAACGGGAATCCACTCCCGTTCTCTTTCATCAGAACGACAGTATTGCCATGACGCACATCGGTAGCATGCCTCTGTACACCATGAAACAGAGGGTTATCATCCACTTCAAAGTAATTAATCGTACCACGCAGATTTGGATGCTGATGAGTGCCGGATGCATACAAGTCACTCATTATAAACGGGGTTCCCGCTTCAGAAGAGGCTCGCAATAGCAGCTGGTCGGGTATATCCGTTTTTCCCTTCCGATTTGTACGGGTGGTGACCAGAGAAGTACGAACAGGAGAATCTGATTTTTCAAAAAAGGTAGGCAACAGGGCTACCTCTGCAAGAGCAGCCCAATCACAGGCCTGCCGAAGATTCCATCCCGGTTTGAAGTACTTAATATCTAAATTAGGGTATCCGATAGTAAATAACTTCCAGGCAGCTTTTCGAAAAGAAGCATCACCGGTCAGGCGTGCCATCTTTTCAAATACCAGTATCCAGTTGTTATAGGCAAAGAAATAATCATCTCCATATTCGGGCATATAACCGCTGGGAGCCTGTTGGTCACGATAGCGTTCGAACCACCGTCTTATTTCCGGAGTCTTCAACAACGCCACTTTATCACTCTCAATGGCAATATTGATGATGTCATTCAAATGAATGGAAGCATAGAGAGTCGCAGTTTCATCTACGTCTTTATTACGATACCAAAAGTGCCACATCTTATCAACATACTCTTTCCAATGGGAAACACCCGGAGCATCGGGGAACAAATTACACATCCGTACAAACCCCAATGCACGTTCCTGTCCCTGATTATTATCAATTACAAAATCAGGATCAAAGTGAAGATCGGCAAAACGAATCATCACTTCATCAGCTCCTATTGGCAGACGGTCATTGTCCTGCAATATTTCATAGGCCAGCGCCAAGTTCTGCAATGCAAAGAAATCATCCTTGCCGTGCATCAGTTTCTCATTTTTCTTCCATTCACGAATGGCATTCCCAAACACCTGCTCTGACATATCCAGGTAACGCTTCTCGTGCGTTGCCTTATAGAAAACAGCAGATGCCGACATCAGATTAGTCACCCAACGGACATTTTTAGCCCTTATTTCTTTTACGATCCGTTCCTCACTGTATTTCTGCGTCAGCAAATCAAAAGCTGCAGAAGCCTTAGGGAGAAAATCCGCCCGGCATAACTCCTGTGCATAAACATTACATACCAGCAATAATCCGATAAGCAAAAAACAAGATTTCAGTTTCATAGCCTTCATAGCCGATCTATTAATTATTCACGAATTTATAAACTCTCCATTCCGAAAGACCGCACACAGCAAAGATGTCCGTGCAGCAAAGAATAGATTAAAACTATTCTAACTGTAAGTTTTCTGTTCCTGTTGCCGTATGGAATTGCACACTATTACTACCCGCCTTTTGTTGCATATAATCACTTTTGGATATGTATTCAGTATTTAAATCCACAGCCTTGCCGTTGACCTTATATTGTCCGTTATATGACATTTCCGGTGAAAAGAAAGTCAGCTCCAATACATCCCCTTGAATATTGGTGTAAGATATGGACGGGGTATCACTCGTTTCATAGTCAGCAGAAAGCTGAAGTTTTACTTTTGCAGCAATGTCACCGGCAAACTTTTTCAATTCAGCATCCATATCACCTTGAGCATCTTTGTATCGTTCAGTAATCTCTGTTGTTTCCAACACCCAAGAGCCCCTACGGCGGTTAACATCTTTAAGCGTCAGTATATGGTGATCTTTGATACCATACTTATTATCTTGCAAGCCGAAATCCCAGTCTTCAGGAGTAGCAAAGGCAAACATCATCGAACCGGTATGGCATAACACCCACCGCATACCATTAATTTCTCTAATCATTTTCGTTTTAATCCCTTTACGAGTGAAAGGCACATACATCTGATAGAACTTAGGTTGGTCCATATAATCCTCCGCCACATTATACACCCCGATAGCACTTCTTTCATACCCTAACACCCTGTGATAAGGATTTTCCCCATATCCCGGTTTATTTGATACCGTCTGATAGCTTTGCGGACGTTCGGGATTATCATGGCACACACTGAATACGGAGGCTTCAGACAGATCAGACTGCCACACCAAATGCAGATTTTTAGTTTCCTTAAAAGCATAAGTATACTGGAAACCTTTCAACTTATTAGAAAAAGCCTCTATCGTTTGTGTGGATAAGCCATAGTTTTTACTTTGATACGTATATCTGCAACAGAAATGATCGTCGTTTATACGCAAAGCCTCAAAATGATAGGGGTATTGCTTACCGGCATTGAGCGACTGAAGGTAAGGGAGAGGTTTGACATTACGTTGGTAAGCCATCCAGAAATTGAAACAGGCAAAATTATCTTTACCGGCATCCAAACGAATCTTACGCTCATTCTGTCCTCCGTAAAATAGCCAGGTCAACTGCCCAATCTGCACGTCTACACTCAAATTTCCGGTACATAAATTCGCCCAGCCTTTACAACGGGAAGGATTGGCACAATAAAGTCCCTGATTCCAAGGTAACAGCAGCTGTGCCACCATGTGTTGATAAGTCGTCGCAGCAGTTTTTCGAATTTCTTCATCCCGGCTAAATTCTGCAAGCATCCTCACATACTGAAGATTTATTCCCAAATAAGTAAAAGCGTCGGCTTCAGGGCAGTTGTCTGTGAAGAAAGATTTCAAGGTTTTCAGTATTCTGCCATGCAAATAGCTTTTTAGCTGGGAAGAAGTTTGCCCGTCAGCATCCACAAAATCAGACCATTCTTCAGCACAAAGGAAACCACTTGCCTGTCGCATCATCCTCATATTCAGCGTACCTTTATCAGTTGCATACTTCCCTAATTTCATGAAATCCTTTATCTTCTTCTGCAACTGTTCCGACATCCGGGTCTTCGTAAGCATATATCCATGCATAGTGGCATGCACAAAGAACTCCAAATCGGAATCTGAATGATAAATCTCATCGATATGTTCCAACTGATATTGATAGATTTCAATCAGTTTGGCCGTTGCTTCTGCCGTTTCATGATTACTCCACAGTCTGGCATAATAGAACGGAGCTAGATACTTGATACTGTAACCTTTACCCGGAGACACCCGGAGCATACAGTCGATAAGCGACTTTCCTCTTTCTTCATAAGTAGTCCCCCGCATAAAAGGACCAGCCTCTTCTACCTGCCCTTCCTCCGGAGTTGAAGGCAAAGGCTGATTACTGTTTTCCCTGGCATCGCTATCATTACAAGCCGAAGTGCAGAAGAACAACAACAGAGAGAGAACTATATATTGAAAAACTTTCGGTTTCATCTATTCTTTTATTATCAGGTTAATTAATATGTATACTAACAGGATGATTTAAATAATCGGCATACGTATCGACCAGACGAATAAATTCCTCACGTTTAGAAAAATCATCCACTCCTAGTTCCCAGCCGGCATACACCTGATAACGATATCCATTATTACCCGGTTTCAGTTTGGCACACCATGTTTTAAGAATTCCGTTTCCTTCATCGGGTGCATGGAACGTTTCCACTAATTGATCCTTAGGGATTAGCAATGCCATACCCAATTCGTAATCCTTATTCACCGTCTGTTTATCATGTGTAATCATGGAAACCCATTTTCCTGCATACTGCTTCTCTACAAATTCCTTCGTATTGTTATTGGCAACAAGTCCTGTTACCAATACCGCATTCTCCGGAAGCGGCGAAGTACGTATTTCTTCCTCATATCCGTTTTTACCTGCCCAGATAGTGACCGTTTCATGAACATCGACTTTTGTTCCCAACACATCCCATCTCGTAAAATCCAACCGGAAGACGGAACGTACAGGTCCTTCCGCTATCACCTCAAAATGAGAAGAATCAATGATGTCCACTGTATCTTTTTGCTCCACTCCCATCCGCAACAGCGTATCCTGCAACTGGATAGCAATTCCTCCCAGTCCGAAAGAATTCGCCACACTTAAAATATCACATCCCCATTCTCTCAACACCTGATAGGTATTGTCAGGATATCCATCTGCACGGAGACCTACCGTATCAAGTACCATTTCAGAAACTCTCTTACCAAATAAATCGCGACAGTTCCTACCGTCAAAATAATGGCGGAATCCCACTTTGTCATTCTCCCATGCCGGTCCATCCATCTGATAAGGATAATTGACCGAACGGGGCAGATTCTGCTTTCCATGCGTATCGGAGGATAATTCTTCCACCTGTCCCGGAGAAGTCATCTTCCCATAGCGGATATTGGTACGTCGTTCAAAAACCGGATAATCGGCAGCCGACATCCAGTCCAGCAACAGCTCTACCGTTTCATGACCGCCCAAGGTATATACAAAAGCCAGCTCATCCCATAAACCATCCTGATCCATATCGTCCACCTGACAAGGAATATATGTTCCATCCGCTTTCTTCACCACAGGAAGTAATTCGTCTCCAACTGCCCTCAACTCCATACGCGAAAGTCTGAAGCTTTCATCCACACGCTCTTCATTTATAGGATTCTTCAACACAATAGAGGTAGCGGGCTTCTCCTTGCAAGAAGAAAGAACGAACACCAACACCCATAAAAAATATATTATTCTCATTTTATTTCTGTTATTTTAGACCCTACCGGGCATTTTAACCGGACATAAACCGGCACGTTATTAATCAGGATAATACTTCTCCGGCGACATATTCGCAGACATATATGGAGGCATCCAGAAAGCTGATTGACGTTTGAACTTCAATGTAACAGCCGGATACCAATTCTTCCACGAAGCGGGATCTGTATTTTCAACAGGCGACAAGGCTCCTTCGCCATTTCCGTTGACAGAGGCCACTGCATATTCATACACCTTCAAACCGTGCCTGTCCTGCAAGCGGTTATCCAATGAACCGGGCATTGCAAATGCCTTACAAACTCCTGCTGCTGTCTTATCAACAAAACAATTTGCTTTGCCTTCATATATCAGACGAAATTCCTGTTCCCCCTTTACTCTCCGATACAAACGGTATTTCTGTACTCCGAGCACTTTTCCCCATGATATTTCCACCTGGTTATCATCCAGTTTCATCCAGATTCCTTCCGGATAATGAGGAGCCTCACCGGTAACATAAACCGGATATTCCTTAGCGGATGAAGCTGCTCTTTTGCCATTCATAGCAACAGCACGGATATGTATTTTATCTTTATATCCATCTTTAGACAGCTTATAAGGAGAATGAAGAGTTGTCGTCACTGTTTCCCAATGTTTTCCACCATCCACAGAAACTTCCAGCCGGACGCTCTTCAACCGGTTCGGATTCTGCCAGTAAATCAAGAAATGATTCTTCTCATATTCCACATCTGTGATTTCAGCAGGCAATGGCATTGCTTTTCCGGCTGTGTATTCCAGACTATGTTGTCCCGCCGGAAGGGTTAGCACTGCCTGACCGGCTTTCACACGGATAGGTTGAGCCACTCCATCTATATAAAAAGTCCCTTTGGGCGTCACTCCGGTAAGAGTGACCTTTGTTACTTTCAGAGCCTTAAACGTACCGAATAAAGTTTCGTCAACGGCACGAGTCAAAGCAATCGCTGCCTCATCCCCGGCTTCCATCGACAGACCTAACCCGTCTGCAGCAATCTTAGTACCTCGAATCAAAGCCAACTGCAGACTGCCGTCTTTCATCCGTCGAATGACTCCTGCTTTGCCTTCAAAATCTTCCTGTTCCGTACGATATTCCAAGGTTTTTCCTGCACGAAATACCAAATCCTCACTTTGGGGAGCACGAATACCGATGACTCCTTCAGGATAAGCCCCTTCCTTTGCCGGAATAAAATCAGCTACCTCTTCAGTTCCCAATAAAGGAATATTTTTCAATTTTCCACGCAACGGAACCACTTCTCCCTTTTTATGCGAAACCAACGTAAGCAGCGAACCAAACGCATCCCGATAGAAGCCTCTGGAAGTAGCAGTTTCTGCCACAGTCCAATGGTCATCACGTGCTTTTTTAGATAGGAAAGTAATTTGGGGATATTCAAATCCTTTCCCGGTGAACCAGGAAAAACGATGTGCCGCTCTCCAATTAGTTCCTGTTTCATCAAAAATCAAATAGTAGTCCGTACCTACCAGCAAAATGCTACGCGACTGATATTCAGGCCAACTATATAAATCTTTTCCGGTGGCAGGCAGTAACTCCGCAAACTGTGCGACACCCAAGTCATACAAGGGAGCAGTATACTCATTCATGCCGATGGTACGGAATTCCCCGTTCTTCATGACACCGAAGTTAGTGACACCATCCAGATTATTGGTGATGTGATCTCCGGCATTCTCATTCTCATGCCCTGTAAAAATCTGTCCCTGCGCATAAAAGTAAATACCACCGGAATTTCCCTGTGCCTGATTTCCCCAACGATAATTGGGTCCCTTGTCCACCTGCTCCAAATGGATGGATAATTCTTCCGGCGTATCGACTCCCGCACGAAGCACAATGCCGTGTCCCACGTATTTACAGCTTTTCAGATGAGGATTTGTACCCCGGTTATCTACTGTATGAATTCGCTTATACACTTCAGCCCAGTCAGAGTCTTTCGGTTTATGCTCTAACTCTTTGCCAAATGTTCCTGCCCAGAATATATTCTCTGCTACTATCGGATCATAATTAAACAACCATTCACCCAATTCGAACAATGAACTGGGACGATCTACGGTTGTTCCCCCACCATGCGCACCATGAGCGGGATATTGACGGGTGAAAGATTTTTCATCCAAGGCATCTCCCGGCCTCCATCCTTCTGGATAACCCGGCTGTGCTCCTTCTACATTTCTATAATTATACACGGGAGCGGTCAGCATATCCACCAGCCATTTTCCCCTCTCCGCCATATACGGACTGGCAAAACGGTTTTTCCCGTCATATAATTCACCTGCAATGTTGGAATGTCCTGTCGGACGAAGATAAGCCCAATTATAAACGCCCAGGCTTTCTACCCAACGTCCGCCTTTACCTTCGAAAGCCCTTACTTCGGGACGTGTATAAAACACTCCGTATATCTCCAGACATTTCTCGAAAAAGTCCCCCCATTCTTTTGCCATCGGATGCTCCGGAAACAAATAGGCTGTCTGCATCGGGACACACCAACCATCAGCGGCCATATTAGCGGTACCTGCCAATGAATTCCGGATGGCATTCATCTCTTCAAGCATATTCACGTAGCCTCCGAGAATAAACAAAGCGTTCACTGTTTTCCGTTGCTTTTCCGTCAAACTCCGGGCATGAAACAAGTATCCTTCTACCAACTTGGAATATACCGGACGATGTTCTATCGAATGAATCCCCGGATAAAAATTCAGTCCCATCGGATAATAAGCAAAAGCGGACGAAATCATATTCTGATAGAAACTTTCCGCTGTCTGTCCGGTATGATCCTTTGTAAACAGGTTCTCCGGTTGTTTTTTGTCATTAGCATATTCAAGTTCCCAATCTTTTATCCTATCCAGGCTTAAAGAAGCATATTGCTGATGAAGCATCTGTGTATACCGATACGACAAAAACTCTGATTTATGCGCGCCTCCGGCTTTGGCTATCTCATCGATACGTTTATTAAAACCGACCACTGCTTTCCGTCCCTGTTCTTCGGAGAAAAAGGCGATTGCCGTAGAGCGGCTTCCATCGACAAGCGGATACTTAAAGTATAGTTTGTTATCATCATACCGGAAATAAATACTCAAATCAGGAGTAGGCTGCCAGATACCATACTGCCGGTCATCCCACTTTTGATGATCGTAAACAAAGACGCCCAATTCATCCGCATTCTTTCCCTCTTCCCAAAAAGACATGACAGGAGGCTGTTCCCTGACCGAATTTCCACCAAACGGGGAAATGCGGAAGATCATCTCTTTAGAAGGGTCTTCGATCCATCCCATTCCTGTCCAGTGCGGGTCTTCCTGAGAATAGCTGGTATGTACAGGCGTATCAATACCTATCCATTGTGAAGCCTTGTCGAACACGCGGTCCCATTGTGTACCGAAGCGTTTGACCGGAGCAAAATTGTCCCAACACATATCCAGATATACCCGGTCTTCTTTTGATAATCCGTTCATCTCTTCTTCCAATATGACAAACGGATATCCTTGTACCACCTTTATCCATGCAGTATACATAACGTTTCCTGCCAGATAGTACTTCACCTGATATTTCACAAACAGTTCACCGACCTCCACCGGAAGCGTTTCAATCCGTTCTACATTCTTACGGTGGGCATACAACCTATTATTCCCTATCTTCCGGTCGCCTTTCTGCACAGACAACACCGGAGCCGGAGCTTTTCCGGCTTCTACAGACTGTGACGCGGGAATGTACACAGTCATATCTTTATTACCTATTGAAAACTGTCCATCTTCTGATACCACTGCTAAAGGGTTGTCGACAGTAACCGGCTTCCGCCCGGTTGCGACCAGTTCATACGCATATTTCCCCCCCTGTGGCAATGCGGCAAAGAAACTGACTCTGGCGCGTTGCAGGAATCCGTTTTTTACCACTTTCTCCGATAACTGAAAAGGAACAGGTACACCCTGGCTCTTATCCGTTAACGATAGCATTTCTTCTTTTACTCCTCCATCAAATACCACTACATAACTTATCAATGTACGCGGCCAGTTATATGTAGCAAGGTCAATCACATCCTGTTTTTCGAACAAGACTGGTTGCCCGGCGACCATACGGACCTGTGCCTGTATGCACGAAGCAACTATTATCAGGAAAAAGAATATGATACGTGTTTTCATGGATTTTTTTGTTTACTTATTTGTTTTAAAATCTGTCACCAGAGCATAAGCACACCAAAGTACGGGTGCCTGTCCGTGAAGATCACCTGTCAATGCCAAACGATTGATATAGTGCTCACGACTGTTTTTTATCATCGTGCCTTCGCATACCGCCTTCACATCACCCGCTTTATCAATATAGCTACATAAAGCAATCCATCCTTTGCGGGCAACTTCGCCATACTCTTTCGCATCCAGCCAACCTTTTTTTACTCCTACAATCATGGCATACGTAAACATTGCACTTCCTGATGTTTCTTCCCACAACTCCGGATCGTCTACCAGCTGTCTCCACATTCCTTTTTCATTCTGTGTCTCTTTCAGCGTTTTCATCATTTTCAGATAAGCAGCCATTATTTCCGCATAATCCGGATTCGTTTCCGGCAAGATACGTAACAATTCTGCCATACCCACAGCCATCCAGCCGTTGGCTCTTCCCCAACAATAAGGAGCAGAAGGAGCATGATAGAACAAACCGTTGTCCAACTGGAGGGAGTCCAGATACACTACCATTTCACGGGCAGCACGGGTAATATATTTCATATCCTGCGTAACCCGGTAGGCTTGCGCCTGAACGGCTGTTATCATAAACATATCATCCATCCACAAACGGGTTTGCCAGGAATATCCTTTGTCGGCCCATGCTTTTTCTTCTTCGGTTAGTTCTTGCGTTGCAGGTGCATCCCACTGTGTATCTGCATATTTCATACCCATTGCCAGATACTTTTCATCTTTAGTCTGCATATATAATTCCAGAGGAACAGCACCAAACACATTATTATCCACATGATTGGCTTGCGGTTGCAGATAAGCCTCTGTCGTGAAGAGAGGTTGGAAGCGCGCTTCCAAGCGTTCCTCCAAGCCTCTGTTTTTTGTTGCCTGCGCGAACCACAATCCACCCAACCAAGTGCATACATCCGGATAAGTGATTTGTGTACGCGGTTCGTCTACACGTAGCGGACTGCCATACTGCGAATGCCATTGCTCCAGAAAACGATCGGCTATCTTGTTTCCAACCGTCACCGGATCAGCTTCTGCCGGAAAATCCGTCAACAAATAGTCAGCCTCTTTATGCCCTCTAAATGTGAAAGCACAAATCACCGCTACCCCGACAAACACGATCCCTATTATACCATACTTCTTCATTACTTTACCTATTAATATTCAATACCTTAAAACAAACACTTATTGTACATTCTCCAATTTAGGATGTACTAACCTGAAACCAATCAACTTATTACGTTTATCTACGGGAAAGGCAGCACGGGCAGAAACCCGGCAAGCACTCGTATTTGTATTCCATCCTCCACCACGACAGATCCGTTTTTGAGGCACATCCGACGGCAATGCGTCCGGACCTACCGGATCTACCTGATCTTCACCACTATATTCGTCGTACCAGTCGAGGCAGACTTCCGCTACATTGCCGGACATATCATAAAGTCCTAATTCGTTTGGTAATTTTTTTCCTACTTCTTCCGGCCAGAACTGCATACCAGTCTGTCCTTCCGGCAAACGGTAACAATTGGAAAGATTGTAGCCCACTTCATCAAAATTATTACTTCCGGCATAAACCGTTGAAGTTCTTTTCCTGCCTCCACGAGCCGCAAACTCCCATTGCGCCTCCGTAGGTAAGGTAAAATGTAATCCTGTTATCTCATTCAATTTATTACAGAATGTCTGCATTTCAGAGAAAAGACGATTATCCATCGGCAACCGGGTAGTAGCAAGATCTTTCCATGAGAAATTCTCCCATTTACCCATTACGTATGAATACATTTCCTGTGTTACCTCAAACCTGCAAATATAGAAATCGCTCACAGTTACTTTATGTACCGGAAGTTCGTCAATATGCACACCTTCTCCCTGTTCTGCCGTAGCTCCCATCAGGAACGTACCCCCATTGACAAATATCATATCTTCTTTCAGGAATTTCTCAAAAAACTTCACACGTTCCGGACGAATAACCGACGCCCATGTATCTCCCGGATCTAACGGATAGTATTCATCCAGGCCAGTATTCTTGTTCGAAGTGACCCGGGGAATCTTACTGGTATTTATGGTTGCGGCATCAAAGAGGGAAGGACCTTCTTCAACCGGTTCCGAACTGAAGTAGGAATCACCCGGCTCTACCGGACGTGAAGGATTGTCATATTCATCATTATCACTGCAAGAGGTCCCTGCCATAACCAGCACAGCACCCAACATCATATATCTCAATGTTTTTATCATCATAGCTTTCTTTTTTTGTGTTAACCAACGATTAATAACCATCATTCTGCCACATAATATCCTTATTTCCATAAGCTAATATATCCGACAGAGGAATAGGCGCCAATTTATTATATGACTTCATTGCATACGTAGGCTGTTCGGTCGTTTCATTATAACCTTCGTCTACCAGGGCAAAGTGTGTTGCCATCGCCTCTTCTGCTAAATCCCAACGAATCAAGTCCGGCCAGCGGATTCCTTCGAAAGAGAATTCTACAAAACGCTCTTTAACGAGATAGTCTAATACCGCTTGTTTATCGGCAAAATCACTTGACAATTTAGCAGACAGACCTGCTCTCTTTCTTACGTCATTGATAATTGGCAATATATCGGTAGATAGATAAGTAGCATAATCCAATTCGTTCAGTGCTTCCGCATACATCAACTTAACATCCGTATAACGCAGGATAGGAATATTATTTCCCCATTCGTCAACTGCCGTCGGCGCATTCTTAGTGGCTCTTAAGAACTTCCGCACCACATATACATCGGCCTGCGGAGCGCTCTTGTCAAGATACAGGTTATTGACTATTGTCAAGTCTCTTCTCTTATCTCCTGTTTCATACACTCCGTCGCCCGCAATGGACATGGAAGCACGGATGGAGCTGGAAGCACCATTGAACGTAATACCGTTCAACTTAGCATAGTCCCCTTTCTCTTTATTCAGCGTAGAAGGAATGAACCAACCACTAAAACTTTGACTTAATCCCAAAGCCTTACCAGTAGTACCACCCAGATATTGAACTTCCCAAACCCGTTCTTTACCATTATTATATTCGTCACTAAAACAATCTTCATATTTACCAGCCAGTTCATAAAGAGTGCCTTCCTGTTCAATGACTTTTCCCAAATATTCTGCCGCCTTCGTGTAATTATGCATATACATATAAGTACGTCCCAGCATACCGGCAGCAGCATATTTCGTCACCCGTCCTGCCTCACTGCTTGCCCAACTGTCAGGCAGCCTGTTAAACGCATCTTCAAAATCAGAAATCGCCTGTTTGTAAGTATCCTCCTGACTGGAACGTGCTACCTTATACACTTCTTCACGAGAAATTTCCTTAGTAATCAACGGAGCACCACCCCAACACCAGGCAAACTGAAGATAAGCCAGTCCGCGCAATGCATAAGCCTCTCCGGTAATATATGCTTTACGATCTTCATCGGTAAAAACCACTGCATCTATCCTGCTTAATAATTGATTGCAACGAAACACCAGTGTCCACCAAGCCGACCAGGGCTTTGACCATTTGCTCTCCATCGGGGTATCCATGAAACGTCCTATCGGGGTAGAGTTACGAACCTCGTCGGCACGAGTGACAATTGCTTCCATATAATTCTTATTATAGATAGTCTGCAATTGTGCATAACAACCATTAATCGCCGTTTCAAAATCCTGCGGCGTTTTATAATAGTTCTGGTCAGTATAAATAGAGGGTTGCTCCACATCCAGATATCCTTCACAGGAAGATAGTGCGAACAGACAACTTATACTTACTATTAATTTATAAAATGATTTCATAATGGCAATAGATTAAAATGTTAAGTTAACTCCGAATATATACTTTCTCGACTGCGGATAAGTGGTATAATCCGCACCACGCACCATCGGATTATCGGGCGAATAGCTATTTACATCCGGATTACCGATATAATCTGTAAACGTATACAGGTTTTCTGCCGTCACATAGACTTTAGCTGCCTGAATATGAGATTTTCTCAACCATTTCTTAGGCAATTTATAAGTCAGGCTGATGTTCTGTATCCGCAAGAAAGAAGCATTATAAATAGCCATGTCTGTCATGTGCATTTGACCGTCCTTATTAAGAGGAGAGTTGTTGCCAAGTCCGTAAGGTAATGGAGTCTTACCATCCCAGGACATGTCTACTCCCAGACTTGTCGGTATCGGATTTCCTCCGGCGTACTCTTCTTTATAAGCGTGTAGCCATCTTTTCAATCCATTGTAGTTTCCACGTCCCGTATCCAAACTACGACCAGCCAGATAAAGCACCTTACCACCGATTTGTCCACGAAGGAATACGCTTAATTCCAGGTTCTTATAAGAGAAACGATTGGTGAATCCGTATGTCAGATCCGGGTCGTTCGATCCATAAGGAACCATATCATCGGAATTGATTTCCCCATTTCCATCTATATCCACGTATTTCACATTTCCGGGAATCTGGTTGGTCAGGACAGGAACACGAGGACGGGATTTGTCATACTTACCATCAGGACCAAGTTCAAAGTCGTCGTTTGTTAACAAACCATCCGTACGGTAAACATAGAATTGTGAAATCGGACCTCCCACCTTTGTAATAAAACGAGCATCATAGGCTTCTGTAATTACATTATCATTTCCTCCCATATCAAGCACCTTATTCTTATTGGTTGCCAGATTGAGCGAGCTTGACCATTTAAATGCTTTAGTATGTACATTGACTGTCGTCAGGTCTATCTCCCATCCTTTGTTTTCAATAGATGCAAGATTGGTTTTTACTGTACTGAAACCGGTCGCAGCAGGCAACTTCGTAGAATAAAGCAAATCATCTGTCTTATTTATATAATAGTCTACATTCAACTGTACACGATTATTGAATAAAGAGAGGTCAAAACCAATATCAAATGCTTTGGTTGTCTCCCATTTAAGTTTGTCATTGGCTATATTCTTTGCATACACACCCACTTGTGAAGTTCCTCCATACACGGTGTTAGTCACATCATAATTAGGAATATAATCGGCAGTACCAATACGGTCGTTACCGGACATACCCCAGGAAGCACGTAGTTTCAACAGGTTGATAACTTTGATATCTTTCATAAATTCCTCACCACTGATCTTCCATCCGGCTGATACGGACGGGAAAACAGCCCAACGATTTCCCGGACCGAAACGAGAAGAACCATCACGGCGCACTGATGCTGAAGCCAGATATTTATCTGCATAATTATAGTTCACACGTCCGAAAAGCGATGAAGTACGAACAATGGTTCTTGAACTGCTGGCTTCCGTAGGGGTAGCACCCATATTGAGGGTCGGTACACTTTCCAGCGGATAGTCCATTGCTCCCAAACTTGTCCTGAATTCATTACGTTCGTCAATACTTTGCCCCAACAGAATCTCTAAAGCATGCTTCTTATTCAGTGTTGTGTTATAAGTCAACGTATTCTGAATACCGGTACGGCTTATGCTAAGAGTAGAGGTAGTTCCTTGCGTAGTCGAGCCATTATTGGGCTGTACATTTGCCGGAAGGAAGTACTCATCAATTCTCATGTCCGAGTTATAGCTGAACAATGTTTTGAAAGTCAATCCTTTTATGATTTTTGCCTCCGCCCACAAAGAGGTATTGAAGGTTTTCTTTTCCCTCTTATCTACTACTGACATCAATCTTTCGTAAGGGTTCACGTTATTACGATAGCTTGCATTGAATCCATATTCACGGGTATTTTCATCCAAGCCAATGATAGGAGGCATGAGCAATGCATTCATTATCTGTTTATCCTTTCCTTCAGACTCTCCTTTATCCTGGTGAGAAATAGTAGGGGCAAACGTAGCGCCAGCCTTGATATATCTATTCAGATCTACCGAAGCATTCAAACGGAAGTTGAAACGTTCGAAACCTGTATTTTTAACAATACCTTCCTGATTCAAATAACCAGCAGAAAGATAGATAGAATATTTCTTTCCTTTACTGGAAACAGATACCTGGTGATTATGAGTCAGGGCATTTTGCATAATCTGATCAATCCAGTCGGTAGTCGGAATGTCATTTCTAAACGTCCAGTCGGCTACATCTGAATTAGGATTCACCAACCATTGTTCGTTGATCTGATCGCCGGAGGATCTTTTCTTATTAGGAACATACATACTATTCGTTCCTCCTTTGTTCAAATACTTGGCATTGGTATACCATATATTATATGCCAGCCATTCTTTTGCTGTCATCATTTCGGGTAATCCCACCGCATTTTGTGTACCAATGTAGGATTCCCAGGTAATCACCGGTTTAGACCCACTTGCCTGCTTGGTTTCAATCAGCACAACTCCCGCCGAACCTCTGGCTCCATAAATAGAGGTAGCGGCAGCATCCTTCAATACCTGAATAGAAGCTACATCTGACGGATTTACATCACTCATGGATTCTGTAATTACACCGTCCACCACAATTAGCGGAGAAGAGGAACCATTAATGGAGCTTGCTCCTCTGACGAGAATCTGCATCTCTTCACCCGGAATACCACTTGATGTCTGTGTCTGTACACCTGCCAACTGGCCGGAAAGTGCGTCACTTAGGCTGGTAATGGGGCGTCCATCAATCGCATCGGAGGAAATTTTAGCAACTGAAGTAGTCAGATTCGACTTTTTCACTGAACCGTATCCTACCACGATCACTTCATCCAACGTTTTAGAATCTTCTTCCAGTTTAATGGTAAGCTGTGACCTGCCGTTTACTTTTACTCTTTTCTCTGTAAAACCTACATAAGTAATGACCAACGTTGCTTCTTTACTTACATTCAGGGTAAACTTACCATCGAGGTCGGTAATTGTACCTACAGTTTTATTCCCACTTTCCACCACATTGGCGCCAATAATGGGTTCCCCCATCATATCAACCACTGTCCCGGTGACTTTCATCTGCGCCCAAGCCATCGTGCTCAAGCATAACACAAAAAGAGTCGCCAGAAACCTTAGTTTTTCATAAGAACTCTTTTCTTGATTTTCTTTGTCGTTCATAAACTAAATTTTACAAGGTTAATAAATCATTTACTATTCCTTAGCGGTGCAAACATAGAGAATGTTCACCCGCTCGACTTGGAAAATAGTATCAAAGACCTGTAAAATAAGCCCAGAACACTTCGTCTGGGACATTTTTACCAGAGAAACACGATTTTACATCCGTTGCTTCAGGTAATTGGCAGGTGCGATGTTATACGTAGATTTAAAAACTTTACTAAAATAAGAAGGGTCAGAATATCCGACATCATAAGCTACTTCAGAAACAGTATATTTACCTGTGGCCAATTTCTCGGCAGCCAGCTTCATGCGGACATTCAAAATAAGTTTATTAGGTGATACATCGGAAACAGCCTTTATTTTCCGGAAGAACTGCGAACGGCTCATGCCCAATTCTTCATGCAGATCGTTAACGGACAAGTTAGGATCATGTACTCTTTCGCGGATTAGCTCCATCAGTTGTTGCATGAAACTATCCTGAGCACTAAGGTCAGCTACGGGAACTTCAATAGCATCCAGCTTTTCACAGAAAATCCGGCGAAGACGATTCCGATTTTTGATGAGACTATCCAGTTTTGCCAATAATACTTTCGGAGCAAATGGCTTTAATACATAATCATCTGCCATCACACTATAGCCCTCTTCAATATGCTCATTCAAGGCCTTTGCTGTCAACAAGACAACAGGTATATGGGCCGTAATCATCTCTTCTTTAATAGCCTTACATAACTCAAGCCCATCCATAACCGGCATCATCACGTCACTGACTATCAAATCGGGAATCTGTTCAACCGCTTCTTTCAATCCTTCCTTTCCATTGGAAGCTTCGTACACAATATACTGTTGGGATAGCAAAGACACAATATACTGGCGCATATCGTCATCATCTTCTACAACAAGTACACGATAACGGTTGTCATCTTCTACTGAAGCCGGTTTCTCTTCTTCGATAGGAGCAATACACTCCCTCCTTACTTTTTCCAGATAGGTATCTTCACGATTTTCAACAAACTCTACATTCGCCCCGGCAAAACACTCTTTTCCCAAGTTCAATTCCACCAAAAACTCGGCTCCATGTCCGGGTGTGCTTTCCACTGATATTTTCCCTTTATGCAGTCTCACTACATATTGCACCATATTCAACCCGATGCCACTACCAAACAGATCTGACTTGCTACCTTGCTCTACCTGGAAAAACGGATCGAATATCTTCGACAAATTCTCCTCCGAGATTCCTTCCCCACAATCTTTCACCGAAATCACAACACTGCCAACTTTCTCCACCGAACGAACTTTTATCTGCGTGCCTTTGGGAGAGTGTTTCACAGCATTCGATAACAGATTGAAAATAACTTTTTCCATCAGGTCTGTATCCATCCAAAGATTATCCCCATAATAATCATTGTCATATCCGATTGTCAGCTCCTTCTTATGTAATAAATCCGAGAAACTATCAATCTGGCTGGTAAGGAAAGTCCCTATATTGACACGACTCAACTTTAATGTCATGGCTCCATACTCTAACTTTCGGAAATCCATTAGTTGGTTGACAAGCAAAAGCAGACGATTCGAATTTTTATAAATCTGCTTCATCGGGAAAAGGAATTTATGAGGCAGCGTCTCATCCTGCAAAATATCTTCCGCCGGGCCGGTAATCAAAGTCAGCGGAGTACGTAATTCATGTGAGAAGTTGGTGAAAAGTTCTATCTTCATCCGATAATTACGTTCAATATTCTCTTTTTCTATTTCTTCTATCCTCCGCTGATATTTATCCGATTTCCGCTTGTAGAAATAATACAGCACGCCTCCCACCAGCATCAGTGCCAGAAGCACATAGATCACTTTAGCCCATCCGGTGAGCCAGACAGGAGGATGAACCACGACATCGATACCTGTCGCATCCCCCCAAATGCCATCGCTGTTACATGCTTTTATATAAAAAGTATATTCCCCGGCTGGCAAATGCGAATAAATGACTTCATTACGTTCAATATAATTCCAATTCTGGTCAAGTCCCTCCATCCGGTAAGCATATTTATATCCTTTCGGAAAGATATAATCCAAAGGGGAATACTTGATGAGTACGGCGGCATTCTTATAGGATAATTCCACATGTTCCAAACTGCGTGCATTATCGTATTGTACCCGGTCGGCTCCTTCGTCGGAGTCGAGACTATTTACGGAAGATACATGTACTACAGGTAATAGTCTCTCTTGACCGGCGATAATTTCCCGGGGAGCAAACTCTGCTATACCATTGTTGCCACCTACATAAATCCTCCCATCCTCTACCTGTAACAGAGTATTCCGGGAAATCTCATTCAAAGGGAACCCCGTATCTTTGGTATAATTGACAATTCTGGAATCTTTCATTGACAGTTTGGAAAGTCCGATCACAGTAGATATCCAAAAATCTCCGGTTTCTTTATCTTCGAGTACACCGCAGACAGAATTGTGTATAAGCCCTTGTTCTATGCCGAAATGGTCGATAGTTCCTCTCTCCAAATGGCAACGATATACACCCATATTATATGTTCCCACCCAAAGGTAGTGCTGGCTATCCAAATAAAGCAGACTCACATTTTTATTTTTCAGTTCATCAAAATCAAGTTGGTTGCCTTTAAAGTAATGGGCTGCATTATTGGGATGATAAGGAAAACTCCACACTCCACTCGTACGCCCGCCTACCAACATACTGGAGCCATACGCTAACAAGTCCTGTGTCAGCATAAAACGCGTGTTTCCATCTTGATTTGTCGAAAAAGAACGGCTAAGTTTTTTTGTCTTGGGATTGTAGCAAGACAGTTCATCCTCTGCAATCCAGATATTTCCCTGTACATCTTTCGCCATAGCCCGTATCTGTGCATCCGGGGGGAACATATCCATCATTTCCTTACTAATAGAAAGATCTCGAAGATTCAGCGAGTATACTCCTTTATTGAGTACATAGAAAAGTATCTCATTCTCATTATTCTGAAACATATAGTATACTTCATCTTCACTAGCTCCTACTTTTCCTATTGGTAACCGGACTTCCTCCACTTTACCGTTAGCCAGGTTTAAAGTACATATCCCTCTATTATGTCCGATCCATAATTTCCCCTGCGCCTCTATCAGTTTTCCGGTCACCCGTATCGGCTGATTTATATTCAAAGTCAGCGGATGATAACGGAATAGATATTGTCTGGCATTATAAAACAGAGCACCTTCATTGAAGGTCCCCAACCATAACGATCCCTGTTTGTCTTTGTAAAGACTCATCAAACGACGGTTAGCAAGCAGTCCGGAAGGAATACATTCTTCAAATGTCCGGCTAATAACATGTGTATGTTCATTCATCACGGCTAACCCATTATCTGTTGCTAATAGTAAAAGAGAATCGTTATACACCTTTATATCATGCACCTGTCCTTTCCATACACTCATATCAGCCGGGAAATTCACTTCAATTTTTGTTGCTGTACTGGTAACCGGATTATAAAGTTGTAAATTATCCAGAGAAGAGGCCAACCAGGTACGTTCTTTTTCGTCCTGAAAGATTTTCAGAAATGCCGGATAATCCGGGCCTTTCAGAATATACGAGAAACGGGAAGTTCGTGTATCCAGTCTAAGGATACCTTTGTTTGCTACATTCAAGAGAAGAGAATTATCTGCACTGGGTGCCATACTGTTTATATAAAGTCCTCTTAACGCTTCCAAACAAGTACATTTTCCATTCCGAAGGATATATACCCCCATTTTGGTAACCACCCATACTGCTCCGTCTGATGCTATCGACAGACCAACCACCACCCCACGAGGCAATTCGCAACCTTTATATAAAGTGGCTAAATCTATATATTTCTCCTCAAAGGGATCGAAAAGTGTAATTCCATTAAAAGTTCCAATCCACATTCTGCCTTGCCTGTCTCCTGTGATACTGACAATATCATTGGATTGTCTGACGGTCTCATCGGATTCATAAAAGAAATTTTTAATTTCATAACCATCCAAACGATTCAACCCGTCCTTTGTCCCTAACCATATATATCCCATCTCGTCCTGATAGATAGCTTTTACCGTACTGTTGGACAGTCCGTCTGCTACAGTATACGAACGGTAGGGATTATCGGCTAAAAGAATCAGGGTACTACTGAACAATGTAATCAACAAGAACGTAAACTTTTTCATCACCATGGTACAGACATATTCATATATGCAGGCAAAGATAATATGTCTTTTCATAAAATAATAGTCCGCATGAGGGTTTTAACTAAACTGATATATGGCATTTTCAGCTTTAACCCCTGTAACCCGAAGAAAGGATATAAAGACCAAAAAATTCCTCTATTGTCTATGAAAGACCTCTTCCTATACACTATGCCCGCCTATTACTTTTACAGCAATAGACGGGCACATAGATGTATTATTCTCCTCAAAAAAATAAAGAAAATAAAGCTGTTTTATTAGTAACTCTGAAGCGTTATAATAGAACGTGCCGGAATCTGAACAGTCTTTCCACTTTTCACTTTTTCTACCGGTAGCAAATTCTCCCCTTCTTTATCCGAAGTACGATAAACCTGCCATTGTGCATTCCCTACTTTTTCTTTATCAATAGAAAACTCTTTTTCTTCATTAGCATAATTAATCACTACCATCACATACGTTCCGTCCACGTTTTTATAAGCAGAACACATCAATCCTTGCTGATCGGTGTCGCCATCAGGAATCAGAGCGCCTGTTTGATCGAAAGCCGAAACGGACAATCGGACTGCTCCCGGACGGATAAAACGACTATAATTACCTAAAGCCCACATCAGTTTGGAGTCTT
>USSR01000024.1 GCA_900557355.1 uncultured Bacteroides sp. | reverse complement strand
ATAATGCCGATGCTTCCGTTACACGTCCCAAATTATTGAGAGCCTCCGCCAACATGAAATACAGCTCACTGCCACGATAAATATAAATATGCACATCATCTTGATAAGCATAGGTACGCGCTGTGCTATTTGACGGACGATACTTTTGGATAACATAATTACCACTTTTATCTTTCGCAAAATAATAAGTAGAACGCTTATCCGAAGTAGCACCTCCAAGCGGATTAAAATCCGGATCAGTATAACGATCCATTCCTACCTGTGACGGAGCCAACAGATACTCATTGGGTGATTCTGTCCCAAAATGTTTCAACAAACTATTAGTTTGGTTTCCTTGATAATTATAGATAATAGCAGAAACAGTCTCTTGTGGTTGAGGATTAGTATTATCCCAAATCTTACTATATGTACCTGTCAACTTCACATTATGCATATACTGTGTTGCATCATTCACCGTACTGGCAAACTTTGCATTCATTGTATTCAAAATAACATTCACTGTTTTCTGGTAGTCACCATGCCACAAACATAACTCTCCATATAATGCAAAGAATTCTGGTGTCATATAGTCCCAATAACGATATGTACTTTCTGCTGTTTCCGTATCAGGATCGAGCCATTCTTTCCATGACATTGTATTCGTGCCATCTATTCCATCAAACCCTTTAGTTAATAAATCAAGGCAGCCTTCCACTATCTCATCCAAATTTTTCACAGGAAAGTCATTCAAATCTTTCATCTCACGAATCGGTTCATTAAACCAGACAGCCTCTCCATAAATCTTACCTAATGTAAGATATATCCACGCTTTCACACGAAGTGTACAACTAACCAAAGCTTTATAATGATCCAGATTAATAGCTGCCGGATTTTCTGTTTTATAATCATACAACTTTGACAAGTAGTCATTGCATGCTATAATTACATCGTAATAAGCAGCCGGATCGGCATACGAATTTCCTGTCAGGTCTGTATCATAATTATAGATACTATACAACTCACTAGGAGCGTTCTTAGTTGGTTCCAGCAATTCACCACGTGTATCTGTCAAATAGATCACTTTGTCTCCAATGGCTTGTACTTTGGTCATAATACCTATATACCCCGAATACATCTCACTTTCTTCGGTGATGTATCCGTCATGATCTAATACATTCTTCGTCTCGACATTGAAGAAATCGTTGCATGCGCCTAAGAAGAATGTCATACTTAGTAACACATATTTCAATATATTCTTTTTCATCATCCTTAAAAGTTCAAATTAACACCAAATTTAATTGATTTAGGCTGCATCATTTTCGCATAGTCAAATCCTTGCATAGCATCACTATAAGAATAAGAGAATTCAGGATCCAACCCTAAATATTTTGTAGCTGTCAACAGATTCTCACCTGTTACATACAATGTACCGGAACGGAAGAAATTCAAGAATTTCTTATCAAAACTATAACTAAATGTAACATTCTTCATACGCAAGAAAGAAGCATCTTCTATCCAACGGTCCGAAAAGTCATTGTTACCCATCGGGTCGTTCCATTGAGCACGAGGAATATTAGTTTGTTGTCCTTCCAACGACCAGCGGTTTACAACTGCCGCACTTTGATTGCCAAAAGTAGAAAGTGATTCCAAACTACGTCTCACACCATTATAAGCCTGATTCCCTTTTGAATAAGAGAATTCTGCAGACAATGCAAAAGATTTATAACTGATTCGTGTAAAAAAGCCACCGAAATACTTCGGTGCGGCACTGCCTAAAGAGACACGATCTTTACTATCGATACGCCCATCACCGTTCTGATCTACAAAATGGATGTCTCCTGCCTGATAAGCCTGTCCTTTTTGATTGACCAGATTAGCAGCATCTGCTTCAGCCTGTGTAGAGAATACCCCAAGCGTCTGATAACCATAGAACTGATAAGGAGACTCTCCTACACGGGAAACCAACTGCGCACCATCACTATAGCTATTAATCAATTGTGATGTGTTTCCTAATGACTCCACCTCCGATTCATTGCGGGCAATATTACCACCTATAATCCATTCGAAATCACGTGTACGAACCAAAGAAGCTTGCACTGCCAGTTCTACACCTCTATTTTTTATTTCTCCACAATTTGCATAATAGTTTAGAGAACCAAGTGCCGATGTATGAGGTACTGCAAAAATGACATCTTTGGACAGATTATTATAATAATCCAATGTCACTTCCAAACGGTTACGCAACAGACTCATATCCAATCCTAGATTGAATTGTATGTTCTTCTCCGGTTTCAAAGTGGTGTTTGATATATTGGCACGAACAATACCGGAAGTAGTCATATAAGGTAAACTTGTATAATAATATTTTCCAAGATTGGAAGAGAAACGGCTGTTACCGGACAAACCATATTCCGCACGCAAGTTTAAGCGATTTACTAATGTAGAGTTAGTCAATGGCAACCAACCTTTTCCGAGCAAAGTCACACCACCGGAAGGATATATATAAAAGTGGTTTCCATAAGTACCGGCAGAGGACGCACCATCAGCCGCCACATTCAAAGAAGCTGCTACCATATCACGATAGGTATAATCAGCATGAGCATAAAAATTCGCCCAGTTCCATTTTTCCTGATAACCGTAAAAGTAGCGTCCGATTGTTTTTGTATCTCCCAATGTTTGATAAAAATCATTCGGAGTGTTACGGCCTGCACCACCTTCATACTTATTTTGAGTAATCAACATTTGAGCACCAGCAAGAATATTCAAATGGTGGATACCTTGAAAAAGTCTCTGATAACGTACATTACCATTTGCGAAAATGTTCAAAGTTTCACCTACACCTTCCTTCACGGTATTTTCTGCATTACCATACTGATCGACAATCGGCAAAATACTCTTATCTGATAGTCCGGGAATAAATAGGTGTTCTTTATTATAATTATAAAACATTCCAAATGTACCATTGAACGATAATCCATTGAAAGGCTTGTAAACCAATCCAAGTCTGAAATTTACATCATACTGTCGGTTACGACCATCAAGTGTATTGACGATAGCTAAAGGATTACTGACTGCAAAATCCATATTCGTTGAATTGCCATAGTAATAAGTAGAGTAAGTATCCAAAATATTACCATCATTATCTTTCTTATAAGGACTTAACAACGGAGCACGTGAATAAGCTGCTAAGATCGGATTGCTAACATTATCCATTCCCTGTTGCTGATAATTGCCTGTCAGATAAGCTAAACCGACCGTTGCTGTCATCTCCACCCATTTACTAATCAAAACATTTGTATTCAATTGTGTATGGTAACGCTGGCTTTTAGTGTAATCCATCAGTCCATTTTCCAGCGCATATCCTAATGAAAGGTCATATTTGGCAATAGCATCACCACCTTCTACACGAAACAGGTTGTCTGTTACAAAACCATTTTTATAAATTTCATCTTGCCAATCTGTGGTATTGTTATACAAGTAATTGTATTTACTATTGGGATCACTCAAAAAAGGAAATTCCGAGAAAAATCCTTCCATATTACCGAAATAAGTCATACCAATATCCGAAAGGTAAGATTTGTAATCATTACCTGTAAGTAATGGCATACGTTTATTATTCCAATTCACCCCATACTGCCCATAAAAGCTGACCCGCGTATCCAAATTATCGGAAGTTGCACCATCTGTTTCAATTAGAATAACACCATTCGACCCCATCGAACCATACATAGAAGCCTCCGCTCCTTTTAGTACAGTGATATTTTGAATATCTTGAATATTATATGCCTGAAATATATCTCTCGAAAATCCATTTATCAATTGTGATTCACGAGAATCAGGTAAATAGGGTACACCGTTAATTACCACAAGCGGAGCATTTGAACCTACAAAAGAACGAATACCACGCAAGTTCATATAACTTCCTTCACCTGGCATACCACCTGCACGGGTGGTCTTCAAGCCTGCTACCTGTCCTGCCAAAGCCCGATCTATCTTCATACTTCCCTGCGTGAAATCTTTTTTATTGATATTCACCGCAGAAGTCAGTTCCGGACGGGAACTTTCGATTCTCATAGGTAATACAGCCGATTCATTATATTTATATGTGCTCTCCGGCATCATCAGAATAACCACTTGTGAATTATCATCTACCAAGCGAGTTTCCGGATAATAACCAGCTGCCCACACTGAAATTTGAGTCGTATTCTCTTTCAACTCCATTTTGAAAGTTCCGTCAACTCCGGTTTTCGCATCTTTACTTCCTACAGCCGAAATGATAGCCCCTTCAATCGGTTTATTCAGCGGTGAAAGTATTTTACCGCTAATTTTACGTCCTTGCGCATATACACTGGCAACCGACAGTAATAACAGCAAAGTTGTAAATATGATTTTTATTGTCTTCATATTGATTCCTTATCAAAATTAATAACAGTTCTTTGTTGGTCTCAGACACCAGTGGTGGAAGCAACATTTGCTTGCGTTTATTCCATGGAATTTAATAACCACATTTACCGGTTGAGTGCCTCCAATAGTGACTACACCAACTTTTGCTCCATCACGATCGTACTTTGTTTTATTTTTATCTGTCGCTTTAGAAGTGTCATACCCTTCAGGATATCCCTGTCCGCCACGATCATAGTGCCAATCAGTCTTCGTCAGTTGAGAGGCTGTAACTGTTCCTACATACTCTCCATTAAAAGAAACTTCCACGTCATGTCCCATTTTTTGCTCAAATCCCAAACACAAATCATATTCACCAGGAGGTATCTTATACGGAGCAGCGACTCTAGTTACTTCATCATAACTAAAACCTGTAAAATCCAATGTGTACTCTTTAGTAGCAGAATCTGTTAATTTAAAACGTACGACGCGATTGATTATAGTTGGGAAAACACCAGGCCAACCTGACCATGCTGTCACTTTCGTATCCATTTTATCAAAAGTTAGATTTTCGCTATCAAAATAAAGCGTTTTTTCTTCTTCTGACAGATACTCATACCATCTCATAAAATCTTTGACACGATAAATCAATACATTAGTAGGAATCTTCAGTTCTTTCACATAATATGCAACGCCATTACTAAGAGATACAGGATTCTCCAAATCCACCTCTTGTACTGTAGTTCGCCACTGTTTACTAAAAATAGAATTCAAGTCTATATTATCTTCAAAATCCGATTTAGTAAGTTTTTTATTAAAGAACATTGATTGAAAAGTCCAGTTTTTCAGAATAGAGTCCTCCCGTTGCATTCCCCATTCCTGTATTTTGTTACGGGCTGTAGCCAACGCACGATTGACAACTTCATTAGAAGGAATCAATACAGTCGCTGATAATGACTCTGACATCATATTAAAACCTTCAGCCTCAAAATAAGGATTAGTAACCGTGAAAATAGAATCATAGACGTTACTTCCGGTTTCATCGACACCTATAATTTTACTGGCCTCTTTATCAAATGTCAACTGATTACGCTCCATAATCATCTCCCTAAAAATAGAATAATCATCTCCTAACCCTTCAATCAACTCATATAATGATTTAGGAGTTTCCACATAATCCTCCATTTCATAAACATAGCCATTGTTCACCTTCGTTATCTTTTTCACAGCTATACCGTTGAACGAGATAGAAGTATCATTATCTTCATTTTCTACCTTCGACACATTAATATATTTTCCATTCCACATCAACACACGTTGTCCATCCGACAGATTAGACGGAGAAAGAGAAATATCCGAAATGTGTGATTTAGCCAAAAAAGTTCTATCATCTGTAGCAACTGCACGAGATAATGCATTCTCGTCACTAACCACTAAAATAGTGAACAACAAATTCTTCTCAACCATTTCATCCAGCATATCCTGTTTCACTGAACAATTGGTACATGGAACTCAATTCCGGTTGCGACTGTAAATAATCAACAGCCGACTTGTTGACTACTGTAATATTTACATTATTCACTACCTGTTCTTCCTGGGAATAATGAGAATCCCAGTCATCATTACATGCATATATACCACTTATCAGCAATATAGATGACAATATATATTTTATAGTTTTCATAAGTATGTGTCTATTCATCTTCAATTATCGGTTCAAAAGTCATATAATCTAATTGGATACGGAACTTGTTATGAGAAGAAGCAGCCGGATCGGCAACCAACATCTTCATAGAATGAACCTTCGTCTTTGAGAATTCAATCTCATCATAAATAACTACATCATAACGTCCTAATTCATTGGCTGTAATACTCGCATAAATAGGAACTTCGACATCTGTATCGGTGTCATCATCAAATGTAAACTTAATTTTACCTCCATTACTTCCACTAGTCATTGTACGCATAAAATCCATTGATTTTGCATAAGTAACTTTCAACGTCACTTTATATTTGCCAGCTATCAGAATTGGTGTTTTCATGGTAACGGAACCATTATATCCCAAATTCAAATAGATATGATCTGTATTTTTACAATTGATCCAGTCCGAGCCTTTTGTCTTCGGAGTTGCATAGCCCACGCGATAATATCCGCCGTTTTGACCATCTAGAGATGTAAGAGTGCTCCTGGCATCTACGGTGTAACAAGAGAGCGAAGAGACATCCGACTGGCGCTCTTTTTCATCTGCCGTCTGATACTTTTGGTCCGGATCACCATAACCACCATTCACCCAAGAAGCTACCTCCTCATAATCAGCAAAGTCCCATTCTACGCGCACCGGAATCTCGGATTCCCACAAAGGCAACCAGCTATCTATTTCATGTAAAATACCATTTTTAGCCTGTACATCGGAACCGTCTTCAACAAACATCGCTTTCACCGATTGACCATCAATTTCTCCTTTATAATTAAAATACAACTTATTGCCACTCTGCATAGATGCTTCCAATACTGCATCTGCTTTGGTAGTCCACAATCGTGTAGTTGCACCTCCACTAAAATTGTTGAAATCAAAAACAGAGTAACTTCCACCAATCACATGATATGCCACATAGCGAAATAATTCGTTTGCTTTATCTTTATAGTCTGTTCCTATTGCACCTACTTTAGCAGCCAGATCAGCAACAGAAGTAACTCCTTCAGAACGATAGGTATCATCTGATACAGCCAGCAACGTATAATTCCGTTTTTGCTGAATAACCGTATTATCTTCCTGCCTTATTTCATCGTAAATAGTACTCAAACTGTCTTTCCAACTTGTTTGTTCCAAAGCATCAACAAAAATGGAGTATTTATTACTACTTTCACTGATACGTTCATATAGGCTTTCCACCAAAGGAGACATCACATCATTCAATACATACACATATCCATTAGACACTTGGATAGCCAGTTCCTTTACATGCGCTTCTTTATTCACATAAATTGAATTAAATCCTCCAGCCTCCGAACTTTCATCAAAAGAGACGGAAAGATAATCATCCGAAAGAGTTTTAGCTTCCAGTTTACCTCCTTGAACAAAAGTATTCAGATTGATAGAATCATTCACGATATGATATTCAGCAAGACTACGGGCATAGTCTTTTCCCAATTCCTGAATAGAAGATACATTCTTTTTAGTATAGAAACTGCGCACAGCTTCATTTGTAGGAACCAATACCGTAAAATAAGACGAAGCCTGATTCACGGCATTAAACAAATCTGCATACTTCAATACGGTGATCCACTCGGAAAATTCATCAGAACGAGTTTCCAGATAAGACGATACCGGATTCATATCATAAACCTGATAAGTAGAGTCTTCATAGGGATCGTTGCATGCACTGAATAATGCAACCAATAATAATAAATATATATTTCCTAAAGTCTTCATAAATGGCTGTTTATTAATTATTACCTGTTATTCCATAATATGGATTCTGTACCAATAAGTTGTTATTTTCAATTTCATCCGCGTGAATTGGTAAATACCATGCATATTCATTCTGAAGAACTGAACGTATCCAACTAGCATTCGCTGTTGTATTGTATTGCTGAACCAAAGCAATAAAAGCTGATTTATGAGCATAGTTCTTACTTTTGGCATAACGTATCATGTCATACCAACGCTTACCTTCAGCCGCCAATTCAATATTACGTTCCGGCAATAAATAGTTTTCCATCATTGAGCTTTCATCCTCCTCATCTAAAGCTATAGTTTTTTCAGGCAAGTTAGCACGAGTACGGATCTGATTTATAATATCAACAGCCTCCTGCCAATTTTCCTTTCCTTTCCAAATTAATGCTTCCGCCTTCATCAACATGACATCTGCCATTCTGTAAATAATCCAGTTAGCATCATCTTTCAAACGTATTGCATCCGGATTCGTTGGGTCGGTATCGCCCATCTCATATTTCCATATACAATGAACGATGTTCTCTCCATCAGTATAAGCTATAAAAGCACCAAATTGGCTACGGATTGCATCTTTTCCTGCCATAACCTCTTCAAAATCATTGACCAAATCCTCACCCATTTTAGTAGAATATCGATAATTGGGATTTGTACCAGTCGTATACATAGCACTTGGCCCTCCCGTCTGGCTATAGGTGTTGCCATCCCAGTTCACTTCAAAAATGGATTCATTACTATTCCCCGGATTAAAAATTGTATACCAGTTCTCCGGAATTGTAATAAATGCCGGACGACGTGATGCAGTAGCGTTGATTAATAGGTCTGCATACTTAATACAAGTATCATAATCTTCGGTCCACAAGGAAACTTCCGACATTAATGCATACAAAGCCCATTTAGTAGCCCGTCCTTTGGAAGCATTCCAATTATCATTATCATAAAATTCCTTCGCACCTCCAGAGTCAAGAGCTGTTTGCACATCCGCCTTAATTTGCTTCAAGATTTCTTCTTCTGAAGATTTGGCAATAGAAAACGGAGTAGAGTCATCCTCATAAGGAGTTGTTACCAAAGGCACTTCTTTAAAATTGCGTACCAAGTAAAAATACATTAATGCTCGCATGAAATAAGCTTCGGAAAGATGTGCATTCATTGCACCTTCTGTATAGGTGTCATCTATTTCACGTACTCCCGGAGCATGAGCGATGACCACATTGGCCATGTTGATCACTTGATACATGTTCTCCCATTTACAAATAGCTTCTGTTCCATCCAACTGGAAATTCTGCAACTTCATTCCATCCTTATCACCTGTCAAGGTACAAATAGATGCTCCTCGCAGTTCTCCCCATTTTAGCAATGACTGGCAGGAGGAACGCATATAATAATAACCGGAAGCAATGACCGCTTCTACATCTTCTTTCGATTTCCAGTAAGCGTCAGTCACTTGTTCATTTTTGGGAAGCAAGTCCAACCAATCGCTGCAACTACTGTTCAGCAGCAGGCTCCCTGCCATTATCCCTATATAAATCAGTTTCTTCATGTCTGTAAATGTATTAGAAATTCAAATTTAAACCACAAGAAAAACGGCGAGAGCAAGGTGTATTTGCACTATCTTTCGACAGTTTAGAAGCCGAAGTAGGAAGAGACGCTTCTGGATCCTGTCCTGTGTAACCAGTCCAAGTTAACAAGTCATAACCAGTAACAAAGAAATTAAGCGTATTGATACCTAAATAATTGCACACCTTTTTAGGCAAGGAATAGCTCAACGACAAAGTCTTTAAACGAACATAAGAAGCATCTTCTACAAAACGATCTGACCCTAAATAGTTATATCCCTCATTATATAAAGCACGTGGAATATCCGTATTATCTCCTTCATTTCTCCAACGCCGCAAAACCGCTTTACTTTGGTTATTGGCATTATACATAGATTCATTATCCATACGAGTCGCATTAATAATTTTCTGTCCAAAACGACCATAGAATAATGCATTCAAACTTAGACGCTTATATTTAACGGTAAAGCCAAAACCACCAGTAAGAATCGGATTACAGTTGCCCAGATAAACAATATCGTATTCATTTATCACACCATCATGATTAATATCTTCATAAATAGCATCACCCGGACATACCTGCTTAGCACCATTCTTCATAACAATTGGTTTACCGTTCACATCATTCATAACATTTCCCTCTTTATCCCGTGCATAAGTAGCCTCCTGATTTTGGTAGACTCCTTTGTAACGATAACCATAGAAAGAACCAAACGGGCGTCCCTCTTCAATGCGAATAGCATACTCACCATTTTTAAAGGTATAAGGCTCCGGATTCATTGTTTCAGGCAGTTCGGTAATTTCGTTCGTGTTACGGCTCAAGTTAACATAGGCACTAACACGCCAATCTTTCTTTTCATACAATACACCATCGATACGGGCCTCCCATCCTTTATTCTCCATTCTTCCAGAGTTGTACCATTTATTCTTAGAGAATCCTGTAGTAGTCGGCATTTTCGGTTCTTTCTGCAGCAAATCTTTAATATATTTATTATACCACTCAAAAGTCAGCCTTAACTTGCCATGGAAAAAGCTAAAATCACCACCCAAATTATATTCTGTTGAAGTTTCCCATTTCAAATTGTTCAACTGCATTCTGCTAGGATAAATAGCAGACATATCCATATATTCTCCTCGTGAACTATAAGCTCCATAATAAGCGGCCGTCCCTTTGGGAGCATTACCACTTTGTCCGATGCTGAAACGAAGTTTGATTTCATCCAGCCAGTCTTCTGTATTTTTCATGAACGGTTCATTTTGCATATTCCAAGAAATTCCCACAGTAGGAAAAATACCCAAACGTTCTGACTTACCCATTGCAGAATTAGCATCCATCGTTGCAGAAGTATGAAATACATAACGATCCAACAAAGTATAGTTAATCAAACCGGTTCCGGAAATACTACGTGCTTCCGACTCCCCTGAACCCAGACTATAAACAGAACTACCTGTAATCGGATCTGCAAGACCAGATGAAGCATTACCATAAGAAGTACTTGTAGCACTAGAACTGGTAGCCTGCGTAGTACGGAATACAGCAGTTGCAATCAAATTATGTTTATCCTTCCAGTTTTTATTGAATATCAATTTGTTTTCCGTTTGCAACGTTAGACTCTCTGAAGAAGCAGCAGTACTTTGGTTGGCATATTCACTTGTCCAAGCCACTCCCGTAGCAACTTGAGGAAGGAATTTGTCTGTTGTAGTAGTCGACATCTTAAGAGAAGCATAAGCCGAATACGTCAGATACGGAAGTATTTTATAATCAATACGGAAATTAGCACGGCTATCACGTGACATAGTATTTTTATAACTCTCGTTTGCCATAGCTACCGGATTAAAATGAGAGGCACTATTGTTACTTGCCTTAAATTCACCTTCCCAATCCTTTGTCTGATAAGAAAAATACTGTGAAGAACGGTTTCCATTATCATCCATATAATAAGGAGATTTATTTGGCATCTTTTTAAACGCTTCCGAACGTACGTTGCTATCTTTTGGTGCCCAGTTATCATCCTTATCTGACTGTGTAAAGTAGAAATCTGCTCCAAACCTCAACTTATCCGAGAAATTATAGTCTACACGCAAAGATGAGTTGAAACGTTTCAGCCCTGTACCGATGGTTGTACCTCCTTCACTTAAATATCCCAGTGACAGACGATAAGTGGCCTTTTCACCACCACCGCTCATAGAAAATGTATTGTCTGTAGTAAATGCATTCTGACGTACCTCGTCCAACCAGTTTGTATCTACATTATATTCATTGAAATAGTTCCAATTGGGCGAGTAGTTAATTTCAGGTGTATCATACAAATACTTTAAATAAGTATCTGCATTCAAACCTGTATAATTAGCACTATTCCACAAAGCCTCCTGTACCATAGCAATGTACTCCGATCCATTTAACATTGGAATACTATTCGGTTCAAATTTTGCTGTGAACTTAGAAGAAAAATTAAATGTAGTCTTGCCAGTCTTACCTTTTTTAGTCGTAATTGACAACACACCGTTAGCACCTTTCGTTCCCCAAATAGCCGTAGCAGCCGCATCTTTCAAAACTTCTACCGATTCTATATCAGTAGGAGCAATATTCAATAAAGCACCTAAATCTTCTTCATTGGCAGTAGAAAAATCAAAGTCGTCATCTAACTCTTGTGTATAGGGAACCCCGTCAATCACAATTAATGGTTCGACAGAGCCATTCAGTGTACTGGTACCACGAATACGGATAGAACTCCGCGCTCCCGGATCAGCACTCAATGCAATATCTACACCACTCAACTGCCCCTGTAAAGCTTCTTCTACCGTAGCTATCGGAGCAGTAGCAATCAAATCTTCCATCATCACTTTCTGTGTCGCAGATACATTCTCTTTATGTCCGATACCCATATTATTACGTTCGATACGTTTAGCAGTGATAGCAACCTCATCCAATGTTTCCACATTGGATTCCAGTTTTACATTCAATACCTTCTGACCAGTATATTTGATTCGTTTCGTTTTCATACCAATGTATGAATATACCAATGTCAGATTGTTTTCTTGTGCAGGAATTTGTAAACGGTAGTCACCATCCAAATTGGTCACCGCACCTCCTACAGAACGGTTTTGAGCGTTCACAATATTCACATTCGCACCTACTATCGGTTCGATCTGATTTCCCAGCATTTCGGTCACCTTACCGGACACGACTTGTACCTGTGCGGCTACTTCCCCTGTCCCCAGAACAAGTATCGCTATCAGCATGTATTTTACTAATTTCATATTCATATTAAATTCGGTTATATCAAAGGACTGTATCAATCAACTGAAAACATCCGTCGTCAAACGCAAACGGGAAGAAATTATAATCAGATATCACGTTTGCCACTTTTCCATCTACCATTATGCTTAATGAACTTCCGGAATCTGTATACGTCAAAGACTTTCCACTAGCAGTAACATATGTAGAACTCTTCATAGCCGACCCCGGATAAGGATAAGAAATAAGTGCATTTTCCCTATCACGTATAAAATATGAAAGCAGGTATTGACGAAGTTTCGAACTACTAGTTACCGCTCCGGTCGCATCCATGCCCGGAATTTGCCCTGCAGCTATTGCTGTACTAATGGCTTCATTTGTCGGAATAAAACCTATAACATGAGAAGCTCCTGCTAGTCCGAATATATAGTTGCTAGACATTACCATATCAGCTTTCTGCAACAGCTGTGCAAACTGATAGTAAACATAACGATTATCATTACAAACGCTTAATTTATGTTGTAACCCATCACCTTCTTGCGCTTGAAACAAGGCTGTTCCACTATACATATAAGTTCTTCCATTATTCCAGTTGTCATTGCCGTTCTTTACTTCTGTAAATTCAGAGAAAGGTTCCACATTATTATCCGGTTCCAAAATTTGATTATAAGCTGCACTACTTGTTATCTTCCCGTCCTTCACATACCAATAATTAAAACCGGTTTGTGTAGCTAGAACCTGTGTCCCATTTGTTTTCAGTCCATCTACACCTGTAGCCGTATGTATGTTTACAATAGTTCTCATTACAGAAGAAGAAACATCTACCAATCCATCCTCGGTTTCTTGTTGTAACTTACTTCCATCCGCATAAGTTCTCAAGTAAATATCTTCTGACTCTATTTGTTCATTAGTAGGCACTAACAAGACATACTTCGTATCTTGTGAAGAATAGGCAGTTATCAGTCCAGTCCCATCCAACATGTAAAGATAATAATTACAATCTTTGTTACGGAAAGCCGGTCCGACTACAGAAGCAAACAAAATAGGTGTATCCATTGTATTTAATCCATAAAAGACACCATTGACACACATTGATTTATCAGTCACCTTAGAAGGATCGAAGTTAAAGACCATGTCATACATATTCTTAACTTTTCCACTCGTAATTTCATCAGGGAATGCAATTCCATCTTTATAAATAAATTGATTCAACATATATTTCATTGCTAAATCATCTACATCATCCAAAGATTCATATCCACCCTTTTCCCAATAATTATCAAAGAAATTATTCATAGCCACATCTGACGGTGCAAATACACTATATGCTTTTGAAGCATTATTGGCTACATCCGAATATTTCGTTGAATACCATTCTACTGCTATAGCAGGCAAAGAAGTACCATGTGTATGAATAAAAAGTGAATCGGCCCCCAAGGCTGCTCCAAAATCTTTAGATAAGGTAGCGTCATACGTATAAGTGGTATTTTCATTATATAAGTTGAAAAAAATTGAATAATTTTCATTTGATTCCAACTGGGTATAAATGGTTTCCAAAGGTTCAATTACCTGATCAACAATATATACATAACCATTATCTGCCAAAATTTCATATTCACTAACAGCAGCATTGGAAACATTGAATCCCCCTGTCCCTTTCCATGTGGAATTAGGATAAAAATAGGTATAATTAGATAGGTATAATTAGATGCTGCATCCAATTTTTTTGTATCCCAAAAACGGTAAGAGAAAACCGGAATAAAACGGTCCAGATGATAAACCATGCGTCGTTTACCCGTAGAAGCCTCTACTTCCATAGTAGGAACATTACTACTACGTGTACGAAACTTATAATACAGACCCGCATTTTTATTCATTTCCTCATCAGTTATTAAATCACCTTCCGGACGAAAATTCACCAACTTATTTTTATTGTAAGAATAATAAAGCAGATGAAAACCAATCACTTTTTTCAATTCATCCAAATTTATTTCACTGATGTCGGAATAGCCGTGCTTCTCCAAATAGGCCGAAAAAGCCGTATCATCCGGAGCCATCACAGTCAGGATACTTTTTCCCTCCATAATAGGCTTAAAACCTGCCAACTCTACTGCCTGCAAAAATAGCGAGTAGTTCCCTCTATCTTCCAGGACTTCCCAAGCACTACCTTTCAACCATTCAGGTTCTTCATAATGTTCATCTATCTTATCTGTACATGAGGAGATAAAGAAAGGCATGAACAGTATACAAAGTAGTACTGTTGTAAATGTCATGTTTTTCATATTACACAAATTGATTATTGTTTATTCTTATTAAGTTCATACTCATATTCATCAGGATATTCCAACGAAAGGGCATAATTTTCTATATTCAAATAGCCATTTTTAGCCTCTTTTACCGCATCTGTCGGATCATATTTGTCCAGTCCCCATGCATCTTCGAAAGCATCCGGCATCCCATCATTATCTGAATCCAGAGGTTTCTGTGCAGCATTTATTGTACCAGGACCTCCCAACGGAAATTGTTCTGTTTTACGTTCATCTTGAATAATCGTTCCTTTTCCTCCCAACGAAGTAAGTTCATCTATCAAGTATTTATCTACTTCATCACGTACCGGAAGATAAGCACCCACTTTTTCAACTACCCATTCATAAGCTTCCTGTGCACTTTTCTGACTGCGTATAATTGGATGTAGATCAGAACGAGCTTCAAGAAGTGTAGGAGAGCCACTACAATATTGTGACCAATTCACTTCTGTTATCTCTATTCCATTCAATGCTCCATCCTTGTCATAGTCATAATAGTTACCTTTACAATAACTTCTAAAATCACTGTTACCACCAGTAAATGGTCTTGCAGGATTCATTGGTACCTGTTGCGCCTCATATACTTTAGGTGCAATTTCCACATTTTGCCAATTATTACAGGGACCAACTATAAAATAGTTATTTTCAATAGTTGTTTCCGATTTACCTGAAGAATCACCACCCATATTATAAGCAGCTCCACTTCCCCAATTATACACAACGTTGTTAACAAACTGGTTTAATCCTTTAACTTTCGGATTTCGAGTTTTATTGTCAATATATAAATTGCGGAAGATTGTACACCCATTCGATATATCAGTTTGCATTAAGCCACCACACGAGTGATTCTGCAAACCCTGCCCGATTATAGAATTTTGTATTGTTATATTCTTTGGGGCAGTTCCCTTACCATCAGGATTGATAGAAAAACATTCATCTCTTCCCCAAGTCATAGAGCAATGGTCGAATATCATATCTGCTCCATTAGCTACTCCGCAAGCATCCAGTTCCGAAGGATATGCAGCTCCCATACGTATACGCAAGTAACGAACAATCAAGTTCTGTGCACCTGAAGCAGAAACACGTCCATTATAAAGAACAATCCCATCACCTGGAGCAGTATGTCCTAAAATTGTCTGATTACTTTTCAAAACAATAGGATTGCTACTCAATTTTATAACACCAGATACATCAAAGACAATAATGCGCCAAGGTTTGCTTACTGCATCACGAAAAGATCCAGGACCCGCATCATTCAAATTAGTCACATGATAAATTTCCCGTCCCTCACCTGCACGAGCACCTGTTACATTTTTCCCATATCCTTCCGCACCAGGAAAAGCAAGTACTCCATCATCAAAAACCGGGAAATTAAGCCCCTGATCCGAACCTCCCCCTTGATCACCAAAATCCCCATTTTGCGCTTGATCTGTTGGCAAATTGGGACTCAAATCACTTCTAGCATCCTTATCAACACATGCAAACAAAGTAGTAATGGAAAGACAGGAAACTGCCAATATTCCTACTTTTGCTTTTAATAATGTAATATTTTTCATATATAATTAAATTAAATAATAAACTACCATCAATATTTTTATTTAATGATTACACTAAAATTACGTTGTTTCACAATTTTGAATTAATATTTCCTCCCCCAAAAATTATTAGATGAAATTTATCATCTTTCAGCTATAATACGGCCCCATACCTTTTTATAAAAAATCAAGACTTTTTAGTTATAAGGTACAATGCCCCATTGAGATGCATAAGCATCTTGAATTTCTTTAGTTTTAAAACATACAATCTCCAGATTTGAATAAAAATCAATGGTAGCATCTACCCATGCTAGGGAAGTATCTAATTCGTCAGCCGGATACCATTCTGAATATTCTCCGTCATTTTCTTTGTTTCTATAATAAACTGAATACCATGAAACTTCCGTTTCGCCAGACATAACGCCAATACTAGAGTATAGTTTGGCCCAAATTTCCGTTAACAGAAATAATTTATAACCAATATCATCACCATCTGGTAATCTAACTGTTTTATCAAGCCAATTTACATTATTAACAAGCATTCCATTCTTATCAATAAAAAGATTTTGCTCAAAATCTTTACTATACCAATACTCTTTTTGAGTAGAATTGTATCTAACTCCAAGAATAAAGTCACAATAAACAGTTTGTGCCGATGTAATGTCTGTCCATTGATAATAAGTATACACACTAACGTTTCCGTTTACATAAGGACCAGAAGAGCCGTTAATCATATGTTTCATCATAAAATCCTAATGTAATATCTAGTACGTAGTCATTGCTTTCAGCATAAGGAAAATCTACATCAAATTTAACTTCAAAAGAAGCATTTGTTATAGATCCTCCTTTCTCTTGAGAAACGACATCATTGAAAAGTACAATACTTGAACCCTTTGTCTTTAAAGTGACCAACGCATTGCATCTCTCAAATGGGTACGTGTATGATTTTCCACCATCAATTTGTATATCCAACTTAATTTGATGTTTCCCAAAAGATATTGGAATATTAGATTTCACATTTTCATCGCCACGTAAAGAAAGACGCCCTGTTAAATCCTCCTGATTATCAATATATACAAAGCATTCATCCACATGTTTACCTGTATTATACTGATAATCAAAATAAGGTTTTGTGAATAAGTTCAGATTAACCATACATATATTATCACTTGCCCCATCACTTAACAGTCCTTGCTGCGCATCTCTTTGCATCAATGCAGTCTCTTCATATTCCATAAAACCATTACCATCACATGAGATAGCAAACAAAGGAATAATTAAAAATAACATCGATTTGATAATTTGTTCTTTTTTCATGGTATTACATTTTATTAGTTCATTAATTGAAACAATAGTCGAAAATCTCTTATTATTTCTATCTTCTATATTATTTGTTCAGTTCAATACATCCCATAATGAAAGGGCCTGTTGCTTTAGCATCATTATCTCTCATTTTCTCTCCTATATAATACTCGAAACTACCGTCACGGTAAGGCTTACCACCTAATCCACCCACTTGGCAACATTTTGTCAATGTCAATGTTCCGTCCGAATTTGAGATTAGTAGTTTATCACACAGACCTTTAAAGGCCTTTTCTGCAATGGCACGATACTGACTATCAATATATCCTTTATTCACTGCTTTCATATAAGCATACATACATTGTGTCGTAACAGAAGCTTCCGGGAAATTACCGGTACGTGAAGGTTGATCAATCACCTGATACCATAAGCCATTTTTATCTTGGTATTTTGAAAGAGTCTCCGCTAATTCCTTCGTCCATTTAATCATATCAGCATAGCCTGAATGATCTTGGGGAATATATTCCAAAGCATCTACCAAAGCCATAAACCACCAACCAATACTACGTCCCCAGAAATTAGGAGAATGGCCAGTTTCCGGATCAGCCCAGCGCTGGCTCCGGTCCTCATTCCATGCATGATAATAAAGTCCCGTCTTGGTATCGTATGTATGCTGATGGCAGAGAGTGAACTGTTTAACAGCCTCATCAATCCATTCCGGACGATTAAATTCAGCTCCATATCTAGCCATAAAAGGAGAAGCCATATACAATCCATCCAACCACATCTGATTAGGGTATATTTTCTTATGCCAGAAACCTCCATCTGTTGTACGAGGTTGCTTTTTTAGCTGATCTATCAAATTCTCGATAGCCAATTTATATTTCTCCTTTTTGGTTTCCTTGTACAAATCAAACAGAACTTTTCCGGAATTTATATAATCCAGATTATAGGTTTCTTTCTTATATAAATGAATCTCTCCTTTGTCGTCTACCAAAGAATCAGCCCATGCCTCTACATAATCAAAGTACCTACGGTCTCCTGTTTTCTTCCAAACTTGTAACATCGCACAACAACCTACTCCTTGCGCATAACCAAAATACAGGCGTTTTCCATGATCCAGTTGCCACGCTTCCGGGAAACGACGAATTTCCGAATCGGCAAACAGACGATAATAAGTGTCGGGAGCAAAAGTATCCGTACGGAAAGGAACTGCCGGAAGTCCAGCTTTATTAAACAGATTCACTCTAAAGAAAGTCCCATAACCGTAGCGTACAGCTACAGGTGCAGAGACATAAGTTGAAGAAAGTGTTATCGAACTTCCATTAATCACAGCATCAGCCGGATAAAACCGCGCATCATTGCCGGCAATAAAAAATCCTTTTACCGGTTCATTGCCGGGTGTCTGCAGGCCACCTTCCGCAAATGCAAAATCTAATGTAATTTCTCTCCCATTCACTTTCATTGATTTGTAGAGAGGTCCTGAATAAACAATCTTTTTACCATATTGCTTTGCTAATGCCCAAGCTGCCAGCCGTTCGCCCGGTGCAACTTTATTTCGTGGATGTATGTCGGTAGAATCGGCTGCATCCGTCACTACTGCCATACCAATATTTTCAAGTCCACTTAACCATGTTTTTAATTGTGCTTCACGAATACCTGCCGGTTGCTTGTAATGTGGTGCAATCTGTACGAAATAGAAAGGCATATCCGGCTGATTCCATTCTTTCCGCCAACTATTAATCAGGTTAGTAAATACTTCCTGATATTTCTCATAACGAACAGAGTTGGATTCTCCCTGATACCAGATATCTCCTTTTACAGTGTACCCTACCATAGGAGCAATCATGCCATTCCACAAAGTAGCCGGAACCTTACACTTATCTTTTTCCCTACTCACCTTTTCTTTTGAATATTGTTTTAAGACATCAGCATACAGCGGATTGTTTTCCATCACTTTCATACTTGTCCAAGATTCAGCATGTGTTCCTCCCCAAGTAGACTGAATTAATCCAACCGGTGTACTCAATTCTTTATACAATTTACGTCCAAAGACAAATCCTACAGCAGAAAAGTCTTTCAGATTCTCCGGATTACAAACCACCCACTTTCCAACGCAATCTTCTTTTTCATCATCAGGTGCCAGTTGATGCTCTACATGAAACAGGCGGATTTCCGGGAAATCAGCATCTTTCATTTCTTCCGCTTCATTCAACATTCCTGTTTTCCATTTCACTTGCGGATTACGGGCTACGGGAAATTCCATATTTGACTGTCCCGTACAAAGCCAAACTTCACCTATTAATATATTATTGATCCGGATCTTATTATCACCTTTCAACATTACAGATTGTCCGGAAGTAGCAGCCGGTGTTTGTATCATCAGTTCCCAATGACCGTTTGCTAAAGCAGTCACCTTGTATTTCTTATGATCCCATGAAGTCTTTACCAAAATCTTTTCTCCGGGACGTGCTTTTCCCCAAAAACGTACTTTCGCATTTTGCTGAAGTACCATATTATCTGATAATATAGAGGGAAGTTGTATATCTGCATGAATACCTATTGGAAAGAAACAGACCAATAACCACAGACAAAAAATAATTCTACAGAATTTCATTGTATTTTATAGTTTTAGATTCAATATTTTACTGAATAAGCACATGTCAAAGATACCGCATTACATGGTAGAGTTAAAGAAAAGGAATATGGAGAATTCGACTTTCTTATGTAAATTCATATGTGTACAGCCCATCACACGCCTATTTTGTACGATTTTACAGGCTATGTACGATTTTCCAGTCTTTCTACCATTCTTTTTTAATTCACTTTATTTATCTCAACCTTTCTCATAACCAATGCATCAATAATATCTTCATCTATCTTCACATCTTTTTTAGCCGTAATAGTCAAATTGTCAAAACAGAAATTGGATAATTTATATTGTTTTGATTTCTCTACAGCAAAAAAGGAATCACAATCCAGATGAATATTACGCATTGTAATATAGCTGGAATACGAGACTGGCATATCCTTGCGATCTTTCAAATCATAAAACTGTGTCCAAGGAGCAATAAAGATACAATTGCGGACATTTCCTTTTATGTCTTCAACGAGGATGTACTTATATTGTTGGGGAGTATCCGGACGCATTTTCAACCACAACAGGCGTTTAGCCTGATCCAGATTGCAACGTCGAAGAATTATATTATGATTATATATCGATTCACTACCGCAAGTCAGCACTCCGTGACAGAATCCAAAAGTACAGTCTTCAATGATAATATCACAATTGCCACCATTATCGGGATCTTGATCAGCCCATGGTCCTTTGCCACCTTTTAATGCAATTGCGTCATCATTAACCGACATATAGCATCCCTTGACAAGTACATTTTTACACGCATCAATATCGATTGCATCCGTACTTGGAGCCTTTACGGGAAAAGAAGGTGAAAAGATATGCAAATTCAAAAGTTTTACGCTATCACACTTATAAATGTGAGTTGTCCAAAACGGAGAATTAACAAGTCGCACATCTGAAACTTGTACATTATTGCTATGAGATATATGAAGTAGACGAGGACGCAATTCATCCATATTAGTACATTTAGGAATAACACGCCTCCGCAACCAGAATGACTTCCAATATCGTTCACCGTTTCCATCAACTTTTCCTTTTCCGGAAAGGGTGAAACCATCTACCTTATCAACATTAATCAAAGCTGAAAAGTACTTTAGGTTCTGTCCCTCCATCCGTGTTTCTATTACAGGAAAGTTGCTAATATCGTCACTACCTTTTAATATAGCTTTCTCTTCCAAATGCAAGTGTGTTCCCGGCTTAAAGAACAGCGCACCACTAAGATAAGTACCTTCAGGTATAACAATGACTCCGCCTCCATTATTAGACGCCAAATCTATAACAGCCTGAATTTTCTCTGTCTGTAACAGTGTACTATCATTCACTACTCCATAGTCGGTAATCAAGAAACTCTTTCCTAATCCATTTATATCAGTTTTTTCATTTTTGTAAAACCAATCCGGTATAATTTTACCATCGGGAAATTTTTCCTGACTAAACAGTTGCAGACTGCAACATGTCGCTACTATTAAAAATGCTGACTTTATCATTTTCTATATCTCGTTACTTTTTTGCAAAAGTACCGCATGTTTCCATTTGCCCCAAAGCAAAAGATATGGAGATATTGATTTTCTTATGGAGTTCTATACAAAGGATTCAAATACTATTTATCTATATACAATATTCCATATTCAGACTTATTTTTGTACATATATCGAATTAAAATAAAACGCTCTCTACAGTATCAAAAAAGCGCATCCTCTTTATAAAAGAAGACACGCTACGAATAGAGTTAAGTTTTTCTTATATCATTTATTCCGGGATGAACAATCCGGTAGACTATTATTTTGTAAACACAATCTCTCCTTTACGTCCGCCACCACGAAGAAAGATTTCATAAGTACTATTTCCTGATTCTTTTATTTTCAGCAGATCCAAATCCGTATTCTTTGTTTGTTCCCCGCGTATAACCGTTTTTAAT
>USSR01000023.1 GCA_900557355.1 uncultured Bacteroides sp. | reverse complement strand
CAATTTGCGTTTCGTGTTCCTGACAGGCATCACGAAGTTCTCTCAGCTGAGTATTTTCAGCGAACTGAACAACATTAAGAATATCAGCATGGACGAGCCATACGCTGCCCTCTGCGGTATCAGTGAAGAGGAGATGCAGACCCAGATGTCCGATGATCTTGATCTTTTGGCTGACAAGCTGAAGGTTACCCGCGACGAAATCATCGGTAAGTTGAAAGAGAACTATGACGGCTATCATTTCACTTGGCCGTCGCCCGATCTATACAATCCGTTCAGCCTACCTTGCCGATGGCAAGATGAACTCTTATTGGTTCGGCAGCGGCACGCCTACCTATCTGATAGAAATGCTGAACAAGTATGGCGTTGCTCCCCAACAGATAGGAGGACAGAAAGTATTTGCCACAGCTTTCGACGCCCCTACGGAACAGATGACAAACATTACTCCCCTACTCTACCAGAGTGGATACATCACCATCAAGGACTATGACGCCCGTTTGGGCCTGTACACGCTCAACATCCCCAACAAAGAGGTGCGTCTGGGGCTGGGCCGCCCACCGAGACCGAGCGTGCCGCAACGCTGACAGCCTATCTGTTCGATTCCATTGACCGTGGCAATATGGACGAGGCCTTGCAACTGCTCCAGACCTTCCTCTCTACCATCCCGCAATGCGACAACACGGACTATGAGGGGCATTATCAATCCTTGCTCTATGTCATCTTCAGCCTTCTCGGCTTCTACGTGGACGTGGAAGTACGCACTCCCCGCGGACGTGTGGATGTGGTGTTGCGCACCCATAGCACCCTCTACGTCATAGAACTGAAACTGGATAAAACCGCCGATGCCGCCATGCAGCAGATTGACCTGAAAAATTATCCCGAACGCTTCGCCTTGTGCGGACTGCCGGTGGTGAAAGTGGGAATCAACTTCGACAGTGAACGGAGGACGCTGGGGGAGTGGAAAATAGAGGAAGAATAGAAAAAATAATGCCGTTATGAAACTGAACGAACAGGAAATATTCTCTGAAACTTTTTTCGGTATTCATTTTAATTCCGTACATTTGCTATAATAAAAAATCTGTTATTTATGGATCTATCTCATAAGACATATATAGAATCATTCTCAATCAAAGGTTTATGGGGAGAAAAAGACATTATATGGAAGCACATTAACCCTGATGTAAACGTGTTGGTAGGCATTAACGGCAGCGGGAAAACAACCCTGCTAAACGCCATGAATGCCTATTATAGCCAAGATAACAAGGAACTTAAAAAACAGACAGGTGAGCTTTTGGGCAATCCGGTTTCCAATTGCGTTTACCCGACAACTTACTTACGTTCATTCGATACAGTCCCCGTCATAGACAAACGAAAATCCCAAAGTCCGCTCATGCAAGAACTGAACAAAGTAGTCATTCAAAACCAAGAAGGGCTCTCTTTTTTCAACTATCGAATGAAAAAGCTGGACTATCCGGAGAAAGCAGAAGAGATACAACAGAATATAGATGAACTGTTTGCCATTGTAAACGAATTATTTTCGGACACTCAAAAAAGAATCGACACATCAAAGGGCAACAACAGTACATTGATCTTCCACCAAGGTAGCCAAATTATCCACTTGGAACAATTGTCTGCCGGAGAGAAGCAGTTACTTTTGATTCTTCTCAAAATGTTTCTGTTAGAAAAGCAACCTGCAGTGTTCTTCATGGATGAACCAGAAATATCATTGCACATCAGATGGCAGCGAGAAATCATCAACAAACTACGCCAACTGAACCCTTTGTGCCAACTTATTATCTCCACCCACTCTCCCAGTATATTCGGAGCCGGATGGGGCGATAAGGTTATCTATATGGAAGACCTAATGCGGTAGTTATATGTCAGAATCAAATATTGAAATACAAGCCGAGTATTACAGAAATATACCCATACTTGACAGAAAATTCAAAGCAAGCGTCCATCTGGAAGATGAAGAGGATGAATTATTTTGGGACACAATGTTACAAGCACACCGCCCCGGACATTACTTCTACATTTATTATAGCAAAAATGATAATGGCAATGAAACGCACGGTTGTACACAATGCTTAAAGTACAAACAATTTCTATCAAATAATTTCTTCATCTGCATAGATAGCGATTTACGTCATTTGCGCAAAGAGCAAGGAGTAGATGCCAACAATTTCATTCATCAAACCTATTGCTATTCATGGGAAAACCATTATTGCTTTGCAGAAAGATTACAAAAAACATTGGCAAACAAATGTCCGGAGGTTGCTGAATTATTTGACTTCAGAATATTTCTGACTGCATATTCTACCGCAATATATAAAGCTTTCCTCTTGTTTCTGGCAATGGACAGGAAAGGAATCAGGGGATTCAGTCTGAAAGATTTCAGAGAGTTACTTCCACAACAGTGCAGCCATAAATACATGGCAAACAATGGAGAAACTTTCAACCATGAGATGGAGAAAAAAGTTACAGCATTCATATCTCCTCTCATTAGAAGTCATCACGTGGATTTGGAGGTTGAAAAAAGATACTATCAACAATTAGGACTTACAGAAAGCAATGCCTATCTTCACATCAGAGGACATCAATTGTATAATCTCGTAGAATATATCGGAAAACATTTATGTCACCCAAAAGGCATCAATTTCACAGATGAAATTCTGTTAGATGATATACAGATGCAAGGATATTGGGAGGTCGAAAAGACTGGAGAGGATATCCGAAGCTTTTAATACATAAAACTTGTAAGGAGACAAGAGGCTGACATCAATACGTCAGCCCCACAATCCACAAAGGCAACTTCTTTCCTGTAGCATATTCAATGTTATCGGCAAGGACAAAGGAATTTGGCAAATCCGCAATTTGTTTGAAGGTTTTATCCGCCCCTCCCACTTCGAAAATATATTTATAGTCAATGACAAAGTCACCCTGCGTCTTTCCGTACTCCACCTCATGGTTCACGGAAAGCTGGCTCAACACAAAAGTTTCCCTCGCCGTACCAATCTGTACGGACGTGGAAGCGATAAGTGAAATTGATTATAGGACAAATATACGGATTTGTTTAGAAAAGAAAGCAAATTAAAATAATCTCCCATGACTTCTTTTATCGTATCGAAGAATTCCGGCTTTTCTTCTTCATGCCATGGTTCTTTTTCAAAGAGTTTTTTTTGACACATACTCCCGTGAGAACGATTGGTACGTCATGGAAAAGCAAATCGTTTACAAGAATATAACATATACATTAGGAAATTATGAAAAAAATGAAATTAGCATCTTTTGATATTTTTGATACAACTCTGCTCCGAATATGCGGTAAACCACAGAATATATTTTTTCTGGTTTCAAGAAAATTGTTCCCGGATGATTTAAAACTTCAGCGTGATTTCTTTAATTGGCGTTTGAAAGCCGAGTACTTTGCTGTTATGCAAAAGGGGAGTGGCGTGACAATTGATGAGATATACAATTACTTCCCAGCAACGGAGTTTAGCAATTGTTCCAAGGATAAGGCAAGACAGGAAGAGCAGGATTGTGAATATCTCAATTTGATTGCCAATCCTCAAATGAAAGCACAAATAGAAAAGTATAGACAAAGCGGTTATCGTATTATATTTATTTCAGATATGTATTTGCCATCTTCTTTTTTGTGGAAGGCATTGAAGAAAAATGGATGCATTGAAGAAGGAGAGAAAGTGTTTGTATCTTGTGAGGAATCGGTCCAAAAGTCTAATGGATTACTATTTGAAAAGATAAAAAGGAACTATGATATAGATGAATGGGTGCATTACGGTGACAATCATGAAAGTGATTATATTATGCCGAGAAAATATGGGATAAACTCTTGCCTAGTTAATACTTCGTACACAAAAATAGAGAAGAGGTTTTTGAAAAAGATTTCGACTTCACCCGACAAATTCCTCTTATCCACATTGGTCGGTTTTCAAAGGGCTGCCAGACTTGTTTTGAATAACGACAAAGCAACATTCGCAGCAGATTATATTGCACCTACTTTTTTATCTTATGTCGTACATGTTGTAGCAGAAAGCAGAAAGAAAGGAATAGAAACGCTCTATTTCTTATCTCGGGATTCTTATTTGTTTTATAAGATAGCTCAATGTTTGTATCCCAAAGAAAGTGAAATCCAATTTAAATATTTGTTTGTTTCAAGAAAGTCGTTGACGCTCCCCTGTTTATATGATTTTACACTTGATGAATTGCGCGAGAATTTTGGATGCCAATCACTTGTCAAAAAAGGCGACATTGGACATTTTTTGAACATATTGAAAATCCCTTTGGAGAAATATATTCAAGAGACAGGTTCTCATTATTCAGGTACGATAAGAACATCGGAGGAAGAACAACGTTTTTGGAATTATCTTTCTGGCAAGAATATGCATTTGAAGGAAGAAGCAGATAAAGAGAGGATGTTGTTGGAAAAATATTTGGAACAAGAGAACTTCTTTTCATGCAAGAAAGCGGCAATTGTCGATTTGGGCTGGAATGGAACGACCCGTCTTTTATTGAATAGAATAAGAAATAGACACAATCATAAGCAAATCTATACATTTTATTGGCTGGCATTTAAAACTGCCATTTCTAAAGTATATGGTGACTACGATTCGTACACATCAGATCAAAGAAAAGCAAAACTGTCACTCCTTCTTGAAAAGTATTATACTCTTTCTCCCTATAAAAGTACTTTGGGTTATTGTTTATCAAAAAGCGGGAAAAGCATCCCATCTTTTGATAAATGCAATACAATTTTTGATAATGATGTTTTAGTGAACAACTTAAAAGTGTGCCTCCTAATTTCTAAATGGACTCGTCTATTTCTAAATAAATTAGAGGCTTACGAAAAGGATTTAGAGAAATGGGATACATCCTTTACTAATAATCTGATAACCTTTCATACAAATGTCTGTTTTTCAGTTTTCGAGAATCTGAAAGACAACGAGTTTAAAAGTGAAGATTACCTTATTAAGAGGCTTCACAAACGAGATATCTTTCGATTTCTTTCCCAAAAAAGAATAACATTATGGGATGAAGGTAGTGTGGCTTATTCTTTTGGCCCATATGCTTTTACCGCCTTATACAGGATGAGAGCTGTTGTAAGCAAGATAAAAACACTTTATAAAATGATAAAATCATGTCTAAAGTAAAGGATAAAATAACAATATAAAGTTATTACATCTTTATGAAGGTTATAGTTATACCGTGAGTTGCTCTATGTCCAAAGAATCGAGAATTAAAAAAAGCCTCCTGAATGCCCGGATCAACTTGATTTGTTATCTGGTGTCACTTGTCATAGCCTTTTTCTCACGTAAGATATTCATAGACCAGTTGGGAGTTGAGTTCATCGGGTTAACGGGCACTTTATCCAGCCTCCTCAGTTTCCTGAATCTTGCAGAATTAGGAGTAGGAAGTGCCATCGGGTATGTGTTATACAAACCCATCTACGAAGATGACAAGATAAAAATAAATGAAATCATTTCGATTTTCGGCTATTTATACCGTTGCATCGGATTATACATACTGGGTGCAGGGGTTATCCTATCTTTCTTCCTGCCCTGGATTTTTCCAAATACCTCGTTTACATGGCTTATCATTTATATTGGCTATTATGCCTATTTGGCGTCATCCTTATTCGGCTATTTCATCAACTACCGACAGACCTTGCTCTCGGCCGACCAACGGAATTATGAGGTCACAAGTTACTATCAAGTTGTTACAAGCACCAAAATTATCTTACAAATGCTTTTAGCTTTGTATATTCGCAGTTTTGCACTTTATCTGATTAATGAATTAATATTCGGCTTCATCTATACGCTTATTCTAAACTGGCGTATCGATAAAGTCTATCCGTGGTTGGCAAGCGACCTTAAACTGGGACGCAAATTATTCAAGAAGTATCCGGAAATAGGGAAATATGTTAAACAACTATTTATACATAAAGTTACTACTTTTGTACAGTATCAATTAACTCCTTTCCTCATCTACTCTTACGTTTCACTGCCCATTGTGGCTTTATACGGAAATTACACGCTGATTACCCAAAAGCTACAAGGACTTATTTCGGGCATTCTTGACAGTACAAGTGCCGGTGTTGGTAATCTGATTTCTGAAGGGAATATTGAAAAGATAGTTAAAATTTATCAGGAACTTTTTGCGGTCCGCATGTTAATAGCCGGAATCTCGGCCACCTGCATTGCCGTTCTCAGTTCTCCGTTTATTTCGATTTGGCTGGGAGAAGAATATCCCTTGCAAAGTCTAATTGTGAATGTCATTGCCTTGCAGCTTTTTATGTATATGTTACGCGGAACAACAGATGCCTTTATTTATGGCTACGGTCTGTTTTATGATGTGTGGGCTCCCGTCGCGGAATCTGCCCTATTTATCGCTACATCAATGGTATTCGGATCACTGTGGGGATTACCCGGGGTTCTTTGCGGTCCTTTGTTATCGATGCTGATTATTATCTATATCTGGAAACCTTATTTTTTGTTTTCAAAAGGATTCAAGTTGCCGTTCTATAAATACTGGCAGGTCTTCTTTATTCACATCACACCCATAGTGGTATCTTATATTCTCTCTATAAGAATATATGATTTGTTACTAAAAAAAGACTTTCCGATGGCAAGTTGGATGAACTGGCTCTTTAGCGCATTCTTGTTTTTCACAATCATGTCCTTCTGCTCCATCGTTTCAATGTATATAGTATCAAAAGGGATGCGCGATTTCATACATCGATTTACGAAAAGAAAATAATGGATAGTAAGTGTTATGGCTCCTATCCATACATAGATTAATACATAACTTATTTATATTGATATGACCAATCATATATTGTTTCCATTTATCCTATTGGCTATTGTCATTAGTGCCAAATGGATAGCATTCATCTGCTTATCACCAATAATGAGGATAATGTGCTACAAGGATGCAAAGAAGAAAAAGGATTGCAGCGACAATTCCGGCAAAAAGAGCGCCCCCATGAATGTAAAAAACAGACTCACTATTCATATAAGAAAAGTTACTTTTTATATAAGAGGCTACATGCGATACATGGACTTCCAGACAGGGCTGATTCCATCGCATCACATACGGAATTTTATTTATCGCAGAATCTTTCTTGTGCAGATGGAACAGAAGGTCATTATCTGTTGGGGAGCGGAAATCCGCTGTCCCGGCAAACTGAAAATTGGGAAAGGGAGTATCATAGGCGACAAAGCCCTTCTTGATGCCCGTAATGGCATTACCATCGGCAAAAACGTAAATTTCAGCAGCAATATAAGTATCTATACCGAACAGCACGACCATCGAGACCCGATGTTCAGATGCAACTCCAGTGATGCCTTTTCCGTCAATATCGGAGACCGTGCCTGGATAGGACCGAATGCCATTATCTTGCATGGTGTGCACATTGGCGAAGGAGCTGTGGTAGCCGCCGGCTCCGTAGTAACCAAAGACGTACCGCCATTTACGATTGTCGCCGGTGTTCCCGCACGAAAAATCGGATTACGGAACAAGAATCTTTGCTATAATTTCGATGGTAAACCTATACCATTTTTCTAACATGATACGCAGTAATAAAGCTTGGTTTCTCTTCCTCTTTCAATACCCGTTCAATGGATGTTCGCAATATTCGTTGACAAATATGCAAAATTTACTTTAGGAAAAAATAGATAAATGGATAAATCTACCTATCTGGTTATATTGGGCTTGGTATCATTTGGTTATTTAAATAATAACCTTTTGCCATTAGATAACAACATCCCATATGTATGCACTATGGGATGGAGCCTCTTCGGGTTCTTTTATTATAAAGGATATTCACCCTTGTACACCCTTAAGAACCAATTATATGTGATATGCTTTTTCATGTTGCTATTTCTAAGCCAACTCACCCCTACATTCAACAGATTTCATCAGGACTTTTTTTCCACCGTCGTAGCCAACCGCTTTGAATATAGCTTCATCTTTCTGTTGGTACTGTTCAAAATTGGACCTACAGAAGAAGATATATTCCGAGCTTTCAACATACTTGGTATCATCGCCTTGATTCTGGCAGTAATAGCATTCTTTTTTCCTGTATGGTTTGTGGATTTACACAAGTTATTAGGATTTCTGCGCAACCAGGGCGATCTGGACTTTCTTGCAGCAGCCCCAGGATTCCCATGCGCAGTCTTTTATTTCTATATATTGGGCTACAAAGTCCTTATAAAATACAAGCAGCAGAAACATTTGCTGGTATGGTTCTCTTTGTTTATGGCTTACATCTTCATTGTACAAAACCGTAGCACATTGCTTATTGCCGTTCCTTTTTATCTTTACGTGCTATTGCGTTCTGATTTTAGAATAAAATGGCTGATTCTATCTATTCTTATCATAGGATGTGGTAGCTATTTACTTTTTGTATTCGACGCTCTGATGGAAGAAACAAGAGGCCAATTGAACGATACGCATTACAATCGGTGGCAAGCTATCTACTATTATGTATTGGAACGCGATTACAACTTCTACAATACTCTTTTGGGAAATGGAAAGCCCTGTGCCGGTTCACCTTATTTATATGAATTGGTGCGTGTCAGCAAATCCCGTTTAGCCTTTGTGTCTGATATAGGTTTGATAGGAACTTTTTATATGTACGGGCTTGCCATGATGCTGTTTATCTATCGTTTTGTATTCGTGGCCTTGCTTAACAAAGGCTTCCCCACTTATCTACGTTTTTACGCCTTGTGGGTGCTAATTGTTCCCACCATCCACTGTTTTGGGACAGGTACAGAGTGCTCCGCCATGCTGCTATTTGCCATTTTTTTCTATTGCATCATTCTTCATGAGGACAATTATGGATGTATCTGTAATCATAGTGAACTACAACACCTGTGAGCTGACCCGGGCGTGCATAGACAGCATTTATAGCCATACGTCCGGCGTGGAATTTGAAGTCATTGTAGTGGACAATGCATCGGCAGACGGAAGTTTTGAAGTGCTGAGCCAAGACAGAAGAATTATTTTCGTAGAAAGCGGATCGAATTTAGGATTCGGGAAAGCGAATAACCTGGGATATAAATATTCGTCAGGAAAGTATGTTTTCCTCTTAAACTCAGATACACGATTACTAAACAACGCACTCTACTTGTTTTACGAAGAGATGGAGAAAATGCCCAACAACGTAGCATGCATAGGCTCTATCCTGCGAGCATCCGACGGAATCACTCCCAATGGATCTTATGCCCTTTTTCCTACAATAACAACCATGCTGAAATTTTTTGCCGGTTATTATTTCCGATTGAAATTCAATAGGAACAACCATATAGAACCTCCATTTGAAGTGGATTATATCACTGGAGCCGACCTTTTTATCCGACAACATGTGATTGAACAGTTTGGTTTATTCGATCCGGATTTCTTCATGTATTTTGAAGAGACGGAAATGCAGCTAAGGTATTCGAGGTGCGGATATAAACGCCTGATTATCCCCGGGCCGGAAATCGTGCATCTGGAATGTGCGTCATCGGGGAAGGGAAACGCCTTGTCGGGAGTGCGCGCGCAGATGTATTTTGAAGGGATGATGATATATATGAGAAAACGCTACAGCAGCGGCAAATATGTGTTATTCAGACTAATATCCCTGCTCTATTTGCCTCTTGTCTTCGTCAATGAAAAAAGCAGGAAAGACTTATGTGCAACATCCAAATTATTCTTTAAAATATGAACAGACTTATTTACGTTGATGCGTTTTCGCATGGGACAACGCACGAGACTTTCAATGCCTCCTCATTGAAAATGTTCTCTGAGATATACGATGAGATAGATTATTACGCAACATGCGGTTCGCAGAGATGCGTAGAAAAAATAGCAGGTGTCTTTCCCGCAAATATCCGGCGACATTCAATATATCTTTCTCCAAAAATGAAAGGATCATTGGGAGCATTTATGGAGGGAATAGTTTCCAATCTCTGGGCTTTGCTGATGCTTCTTCGCGCTCCATGTCATTCTACCCTTTTCTATAATGCCAATCCGCTATGGGCAATGAGCCAAATAAATCGCATTGCACGATATCGTAAAATAAAAGTAGTAATAATGTGTCATGGGGAATTGGGCTTCCTCATCTCCGGAACCCGCCTAAACAAACTTTCGCAGACAGCCTTAAACTTATTTCGATCAAAGAAATTCGTCATAGCAAACAATCTATATTTCTGTGTAGCCAGTAAAACTATCCTCAATAATGTAAAAAAAGTATTTGCCCAGCAAGTGGCAGACAAGTTCATATCATTTGAACATACATTTATTCCTCAAAAAGTAACAACAGAGAAAGCTATAATCAACAGTAAATTCAAAATAGGCACAGTAGGAACATTGTCTAATACCTCGGATAAAATAAAGCAAATACTCAAATTAGGAGAAGCCTTAAAAAATAGGCCTGACATTGAATTCTATACTTTGGGAAGAGTGATCTGCGACACTGCATTGCTTGACAAGTTCGAAGTGAAATACATCCCGGGTACTGAAATAAAACATATACCTAAAGAGGAGCTTAATCGCTATATTGATTCTATGGATTGCCTGGTGTTTATGTATCCGATGGATATGTATCGGTTCACAGCAAGCGGAGCGCTGTGTGATGCCTTAGATCGTGAAAAAATCATTCTCTCGTTGCATAATGATTACTTTGACAAAATTTTCAGCAGAGTCAATGTCGGAAAACAGTTTGATACAATGGATGAACTGATTCGGTTTATATGCACATTCAACAAATCGACATTAAAAGATCTTGATTTCAAAGAATGTAAACGATTACTTTCTCCTGAATATGAAGCTACTCAATGTAGAACGACTTTCTTAAATTTATAAGCTAAATATAATGAATACTGATAATAATTATAAAGTTAATCTAACGCTTGCCATCTGCATGTACAATGCGGAGAGATACATTGAGGAAACCCTGCAATCTGTACTGAACCAGACTATGCAGGAATTCCACTTGATTATAGTGAACGATTGCAGTACGGATAGCAGTGTGTCTATTGTCCGGAAGTTCTTTGAGCAACATCCACGCCAGTACGAATTGATAGATTTTGACGAGAACCATGGCCTAGCTTATGCACGGCATTTTGCCGAACACTATGCAAAGACGACATACATGATGTTTCTGGATTCGGATGATTTGCTATATCATAACGCAATTAAACAGATGTATGACAAGATTACATCGGACGGGGACTTGATGGCTGTGGGATGCTATGTCGAATATATAGACCGTTTGGGGAGGAGGATCGGGGGAGGCATCTTTCTTGGAGAAAAAAGTAAAGAAAAATTTTACATAAAAGCGAAGAACAAAAAACTAATATTTATGCTGACATCGGCAATCTATGATCGGCAATTAGCATTGTCAATCGGTGGTCATGCAATTGACGGGTTTCCCGAAGGCAAACCGCGTTTTCAGGATTTCTGCGAAGATTTAGATCTCTGGACACGAATGAGCGACTTCTATGTGGATGGAAAAGCAATTGTAGTGGTGCCGGAAATATTATATAAATACAGAAAATCAGGCGGGTTATCATCGAACTCATTCAATATGATAATAAAGATGCGTTATACGAAGACGAACTTGCTTCGTCGCCGAGCCGGAGAAAAGGAATTCACCTTTATAGAATTCCGCAATCAAATAGCTGAAGATTTGAAAAGAATAGAAAAGGATGCCAAAGCGGCAGACTGTTTGCGAAACGGAGTTTTCTATCTCAAAGAGCACTCATTTATCAAGGGGGGATGGACCATCCTAAAATCGGTTTGGTATAAACCTACCTATATAATAGATAAGTTTAAGCATAATATATTAAGAATAAAATGAAAAATGTAGCATACATATTAGTCGAGGTATTTCAGTTTTTGAATAAAAGGAGATATGCTGTACTTCGAAATTATGATAGCTTACCCCATGCATCGGGACGCGATATCGACATCATAATAGAACGTCGGGATTTCTTTATTATTAGAAAGTCTTTAGCAGGACTCTTTTTCCATAATGGATTTTACTTAATACAATATTATGAGGGGAGTGAAATGCATTCTATGGTATTTGCCTCCTCCCAATTAGGAAAAACGGATATTATCTCATTTGATTTTTTATTTTCTATTTATGTCAGGAATTTAGTTCTTTTTGAAGCAAAAGACCTATTAGAAACAAGGATATTTAATGGGGAAATATTCCATGTGCGAAAAGATTGGGAGTTTTTGGCCAAATATACATATAACACCATTCTGAAGGAGGACTATCCTTTAAAATATGAAGCTGTAAAAGCAGAAGCATTGAATCTTTATCCACTGGAAATCGGCAAAGCCCTGAAGAGCATCGGAATAAACGATTGTACTTCTGGAGTGAGGGCGGCGTCTGTATCGCAAAAACTTTGGGTACTCCACTTTGTTAGGACATCTTATTCTACCCTGAGATATTGTGTTGCAACAATCTCCAATCTATTTTATCCCAAAGGAATATCTGTAGGATTCACTGGCCCGGACGGCTCAGGAAAGACAACCGTGATTGATCAAATTAGAAAAAGGTTGCAGGCCGTTTACCCCAGCATTCTATTGCTCCATCATCGGCCTGCATTGATGGGCAACTTGGGTGAAGTGGCGCATTTTGCGGGGATAAAAAAGGGCGTAGACCGTCAGTTCGACAAGCCTCACCGAGGAAAGAAGCGAGGCAAGCTTAGCTCCATTTTGAGGCTGGCATATTATTCTACCGACTATGTCGGTGGCTATTTTATCAAAGTTCATCCCTTTTTATTCAAGCGTAGTATTATAATATTCGACCGCTACTATACTGACATCATCTGTGACAGTCGACGTAGCAGCATTTACCTTAGTCATAAATTTCTATATTGGTTCGGTCGATTATCTATTCCTTCGTTAAGGTATAACATCTTGCTTACAGCTGACAGCCAGACCATTCTTGAGAGAAAACAGGAACTGGATAAAGAAAGTATTGATGTCATCAATCATAAAATAGATTATTTGGCAACGAAAAAGGGATATTATAAAGTGATGAATGAAGGTACACCGCAAGAGGCCGTAGAAAAGATTCTTCAAATCATCTTTGAAGAGCAGCATAAGATGAACATAAAGCGACTTTGAAATGTGTGATAAAGAACGGAAAGATTGGATTGACTCTGTAAAAGCTATTTGCATGCTTGGAGTATATCTGCTTCATAGTGAGGCTTATTATGGAACGGGAGGCGTTTCTTACGGTTACGCCTTGACCCCATTTTATGTTAATGCATTTTTCTTTGTGAGCGGTTATCTCTTCTTGGGGAAGCGAACGGGAAGCAACATGTCAATATTTATTAACAGGGGGGGGTAAAAAGAGACCTTGCCAATGTGTGGTATCGTTTAGTTGTCCCCACATTGCTCTTCTCCTCGCTGCTCTATCTGCCCAAGATGCTGTTTCAGGGTGCTGATGTGGATATGGGGCACTATCTATTTGAGGTTTGGGGCGGTATCAGTAGCTGGTTTACGTCGGCGTTGGCGGTAGCCCAGATGATTCTGATTCTCTTGTTGCCACTCGGATTCCGGAGTAGCCGTGCCTATGTGCTGGTCACATTCGTCCTATCGGGACTTGGCCTATATCTGAATACAGGGCCGGTATCCAATGATGCGGCCGACTATTTTCCTTGGTTCTATAAGACCGGATTGGTGTATGTGTTTGTAATGGTGGCGGGAGGAATTTATTGCCGCTACGAAGAAAAGATGGATAGCCTTATGACACGTCGTGGTTGGCCGCTGGTCGGTGCTGTCTATGCAGGAATCCTCATTTCAACTTGGGAAACCCACTCAATAAAGGCTATCGGAATTAGCGGTCACTGCAACTTGTCGGGACTTCTGACCCTGATTTGCGGCATCGCATTACTCATTATGATTACAAAACGGATGAAGCGTATTAATTGGTTAGCATTTATCGGCAAAAACTCTATTGTATTTTACTTTTTTTCAGGTGCGATACCAGCAGTCTGCAGCGCAATAATCGGACGTGCTGGATTTGAGAAAAATTATATCCTCACAATCATAGTGGCTATTTTGTCCATAACCATCAGTTCTGTTATTGCAAAGGTTGTGGAAAGGTACATGCCTTTCCTGACGGATCTGCGAAAATTGAAACAATGAACAAACTAAAAATATTTGTTTCTGCTTACGCCTGCGAACCAGGCTTGGGCAGCGAAATCGGTGTGGGCTGGCATTGGGTGCTGGAAATGTCCCAATACTTTGAATTGTGGGTACTGACCCGAGAAAGTAACCGCCATACCATTGAGCCATGGATAACAGCACACCCGGAACACAGCGGCATACATTTCCTATATTATGACTGGCCCAAGTGGGCACGGTTCTGGAAAAAAGGTTTGCGAGGTGTACGCACTTACTACAACATCTGGCAATATTGCACAAATGACATTGTGAAACAAACAATGCAGGAAAATGACATTCACATATTCCATCACCTCACTTACGGCAATGTACTCTGGAAAGTGAGCAAATATGGGCAGAAACAGTTCTTCATTTGGGGACCAGTAGGTGGACTGGAAAGTATTCCAAAGGAGTTCACCTGCTACTATGGCTTCAAGTCGAAATGTATAGAAAGCCTGCGACGCTGTGTGATACGGTTACTGCCGTTGAATAAAGGCTTTAAAACAAGGTGCAGAAATGCTGACCTCATCTTGTGCAAAACCGATATCACCCGGAATTGCATACCTGCGACATATCGGGAAAAGGCGGTGCTGCAAACAGATGTGGCGGTAGAGTTGTGTGATATACAAGAACCGGTGACGGACAGTCATCTGACGGCAGAGTTTATAACGATAGGGCGCTTGGATGGCTGGCGAGGCTTTGACCTTTGCATAGAAAGCGTGGCAAAAGCCGTAAAAGTACGGTCGGACATTCATTTGACCATTGTTGGTGACGGAACAGATAAACTCCGATTGAAGCGGCTCGCAGGCAAACATGGGATAAGTGACAAGGTGACTTTTGCAGGTAAAGTTTCGATGGAAGAGTATAAACTGCTGTTGAACAATGCCGATGTAGTGATGAACGCTGCACTGAAAGAGGGTGCCGTAACCGTCTCTTTTGACAGTATGTCGATGGGCAAACCTTTAATCTGCCTCAACTCTACCGGATATACACGCTATTTCAGCGATGAATATGCTGTGATAATCCCTATCGGAAAACGTGAACAAGTGATAGATGACTTAACAGACGGAATACTGAAAATGTGTGTCCCGGCCACGCATAAACGGATGGGAGAATCGGCACGAGCTGCCGGAAAGCATTTCACGTGGGCAGCGCATGGAGAAGATATATACCGATTGTTCACGGAACGGATGAAAGGGAAATGTTGACCTCCTGTGTATGGCGGCAAGACGAAACGTCCTTTTATCGTATTGCCAATTCCGATGGCAAAGTGTGGCTGATGCCTGCCTGCAATATGCGGGTGGGACTGGGCCTCTATCAGCCAAGTGGCAGAAAAGGAAAGTTGCTGAAGGCTCTTTTTCCCTATCTGCACAAAGTGAGCCTGGTGCGCAGGGTGGTGAAGGCGCAACCGGTGCACTATGAATTGCAGGAAGATTTGCGGCTCTTGCTTTGCCAAGTTTTTCACACATCAGATTGGAAGTTTTCTATGTTTTGCGGCACTCCCTGCGTGCATCAAAAAATAACGATTCAGCTTTTTAAAGGGAAACACTTTTTGGGGTACTGCGGATGACCCTGTGATGAAGAGGTCGCTAAGTTGTTTGAAGAAGAAACGAAGACTTTGCGATATCTGACCAAACAGGGCATGATGAATATTCCTCGATGCCTTTATTGTGGAAAAACGGAGGGGAATGTAGCTGTTTTTGTACAAAGTACCATAAAAACGAATCATTCTCAAATAATGCATAAATGGACTGATTTACAAAAACAATTCTTAGTTAATCTTCACGAAAAGACTAAGCAAAAGTTATTATTTGAAAGCACCGATTTCTATCAAACACTTATCGAACTTAAGAAGCACCTTGATTGGTTCTCAAATAATGCAGAGCGGACGATGATTGAAAAGGCTATGACCAGCGTATTATCGTATTATGCAAAGAAAGAGGTGGAATTCTCGGCCTATCATGCCGATTTTACTCCGTGGAACATGCTCGTGGAAGACGGGAAACTATTTGTTTTTGATTGGGAATATGCAAAATTGAGTTATCCGCCGTATCTGGATGTATTTCATTTCTTTACTCAAATTGCTATTTTGGAGCAAGGGGTTGACGATGCTATCCTGATTTATAAAATCTATCAAAAATATAAATGTATTTTGCTAGGCGGCATTCGGATTCAAGATAAAGCATATCTCTGCTATTTGTTACATATTATTTACTTCTATTTCAAGAGAAACAACGGCCTATTTTCTACCAATGACCATAGCTATAGATGCTGGATATCATTAATTAACATACTATTAGACAATGAAAAAGATTCTTAATTGTACCTATTCGTTTATGGATAATTACGCACAACATGCCGGACTATCCATTCTATCACTATTTGACAACAACAAAGAAGCAGATGAGATTAATGTATATGTCATTGATTACAATATAGGAGATGAGAACCATGGTAAATTAGAAAAGGTTGCAGCTATGTATCAGCGTAGGATTTTCTTTGTCAATTTGGAACTTATCTCAAAAAAGATGGATGTATCTACAAATTTTTGCCGAAGCACTTATGGTAAGCTATTCCTTTCACAAATAGAAGAGGTGGATTTGATGTTTTCCTTTGATTGCGATACAATAGTATCGGGATCGTTGATGGGCCTGCTTGATGTGGATATGACCGATACACTAGTTGCAGGTGTGCAGGACACGGTTAACTCGTATTTTGTCCACAAAATAGGAATGACAAATGGTGACCGCTATATTAATTGCGGAGGCGTAATTCTTTTAAATCTGAAACTTTGGCGAGATATGGGGATTGAGAAAAAATGTATTGATTATGTAATGTCATTCGATGGGAATCCTCCTTTCGTGGATCAAGGAACTATCAACCATGTCTGTAAGGATAAGAAGAAAATTCTCCCACCGGAATACAATTTGATAAATCCTATGTTTATGTATCCGGTAGGGAGGATAAAACGTCTCTTCAAGATGAAAACCTATTACTCGCAAGCCGAGATAGAGTATGCAATGAGGCACCCGAAAGTAATTCACTTCACGGGTGAATTGTATAATCGTCCATGGTATTCAAACTGTGACCATCCAATGAAGCAGGTGTACTTGGATTATCTTGCTACGTCGCCATGGAGAAACAATGCACTTCTATACGGCAGGATGTCAAAGAACTGTAGAATTCAGAAATGGATTTATGATCATTGTCCATTCTTTGTATATGAGATGATGGTAAGGTTCATTCATGTGAGGCATAAACTTCAAAACAGAGTAATGTAATGGAAAATACAGCGATGAATAGTTTTGAAAGAATAGAGTGGGTAGATCTGATAAAGGGGTATGCTATCTTTCTTGTGGTAATAGGTCATGTGCTGATTTATATGTTCCACGAAGAGGGAGGGGCTTTCCTTAGTTTTATATACTCGTTTCATATGCCTCTTTTTATGTTCGTGGGAGGATATGTTGCTCAGATGAAGTATCGGAATGTATCTGTGAAATCTTTGCCTTCGTATATAAAAAAGAAATTCATATTGCTTGTGGTTCCTTACGTTGTGTGGTATGTATTGGTGCCGAAATATGTTAGCAATGTCAGTTTGGCAACAATGTTGAATCCACTAACTATCATAAAGCAGACTTATATTGTTGTGATAGAATATAAAGGGCTTTGGTTTCTATTAGCCTTCTTTTCATTATCAGTAGGTTTTTACATCAGAGAATTGTTAATAAAACAAAAAAGGGGGGGGTAATAGTAGAAACCATTTCCATTTTTTTCTTGGCGTCCATCTATTATGGGGTGTATAAACTTACAGGTAATTTGCTATGGAAGATATCCTTTCAATATGTTCCTATTTTTGCTGTTGGATGCTGGATGAATAAATATATAGCAGTTAATAAAGTAGTAATTTCTAAAACTACGTTTAATTGGGCTTTGCCTGTTTTTTTATTAATTTCGTCACAATATATTTATAATGTGAATAATGAGTTAAAGATGGTGGTCGGAATGCTGTCGATTCCAGTATTTGCATGGTTGGCTCAGAATATGCATATAAACAAAACTTTGAAGAGTGGTTTACTTATGCTTGGTAGATACTCACTGGCGATCTACTGTATGCATGGCATATTCCTCTGCCATCTTGATGCGCCAATAAAAAATGATTGGTGGTTGGGAGTGATTGCTACGGCAATAGCCGTGGTAGTATCCAGTACATGTGTACTTATTACGATTGTACTTGAAAAATCGGTTCCACTGAACTGGCTATTATTTGGTAAACAACAAAAAAAGTAGTATGCTACATATTATCTGTTTTCATCTTTTCAACGATTATAGCGGTAGCCCGAAAGTACTGAAAATGATTTTGGAAGGATTACTCAAAAAGGGTTATCAAGTAGATTTAATATCATCCAAAGGTGGGGTACTGGATGAATTACTGCATTACAAGAACTTGCGTAAACATTCTTGTTCTTACCGCTTTTCCAATAATCCAGCAATAACAATACTGCGCTATAGCACTGTACAGATTTACACATTTTTATTGGCGTTCCGCTGGCTATTCCATAAAGATGTAGTATTCTACATCAACACTTTACTTCCTGTCGGACCGGCATTAGCCGGGCGTATCATGGGTAAGCACGTAGTTTATCATTATCACGAGAATGCATTTGTTAAGGGGGCATTCTACAAGGCACTGGCTACTATCATGCAGAAGTTAGCACATGAAATCATCTGCGTATCAGAATATCAAGCATCATTCCTGCAACGGAAAAAAGGTGTAACAGTTGTACCCAATGCTCTGCCAAAGAATTTCGTGAACAGACTGACTCCCAATCTTCAAACAGCCTTTGAACGAAAACAGATTTTAATGCTCGGCTCATTGAAATTGTATAAGGGTCCGCTGGAGTTTATCGAACTCGCACAAAGATTATCACAGTTTACTTTTGAACTGGTGGTAAACGACACGCAGGAGAACATTAATCGCTTTGTAAAGGAACACAAGATAAATATCTGCAAAAACCTGACTATATATCCTCAACAGAATGATGTTGCACCTTTCTACAATCAGGCTTCACTCGTATTGAATCTTTCCGACAGGAAACAGTTTGTGGAAACATTCGGACTGACTGTATTGGAAGCAATGACTGCCGGATTGCCAGTAATAGTGCCCACAGAAGGAGGAATTGCAGAGATGGTTGTGGATGGAGAGAACGGCTACAAGATAGACGTACAAGAACTGGATAAAATAGCCAATGCCATCAAGAAGATTCTATCGGATAAAGAACTATACACACTATTGGCAACTAATGCTTTAAAATACTCTGAAAAATTCAATGCTGGCAATATGATTGGGCAAATTACAAAAATACTCGCCATATCATTATTAAAAGAAAAACAACGGAATAGATTAGGAAATACAAAATAGAATTTGTTACTTTGCATTTAACAGAAAACAATGACCATCATGAAATCTCAAAAAGAATATATTGCTTTGCTCAGCGAATATTTCCGCACTAAAGCTATCAGTTACGGTGTGGAGCGGATGGGACTTTTTGGTTCTGTTTCTCGTAACGAACAAAATAACGAAAGCGATATAGATGTTGCTTACGAAGGAGAAGCCAATATATTCACCCGAATACGTATGAAAAAGGAGTTGGAACAATTATTCAATTGCAAGGTTGACATTATTCGTTTGAGCAATCAAATCAATTCATCTTTGTTTGGAGAAAATATCTCAAAAGATTTGATTTATGTATAAAACAGAACGTATACAGACATTGCTTAGCCGAATAGAAGAAGCCATTAACTTGATTGAGAAAAACTCCTCTCATATCAAATCCGCCCAAGATTTTTTATACAGTTCGGATGGAATGTTCACATTGGGCGGTATTTGCATGCAACTCATTTTTATTGGTGAGAGTGCCAAGGTACTTGATACCAAAACAGAACACGGCTATTTATTAAAATATCCCAATATCCCATGGAATGATATTATGGGGCTACGAGATATCATAGCACATGAATATCACCATATTGACGCTGAAGAAATATTTAAAGTGATCAAAATAGACTTACCCATTTTACACAATACAATTTTGAAAATGAAATCTGACTTCTGAAAAAGTCAACAACGAAACAACTCCAAGTTTACGAAAAAGTAAAAGTTATTTTTTATCGCCATTATAAAACTTTTCTTCAAAATTCCGGCAGGTGTTTTTAAGCATCTGCCCTGAAAAGCATGTACTTTCTGAATGAGTGTATTTGAAAAAATACACTATATACCCTTTTTATATTTATGAAACAAGTAGCTATTGTAGGCATCCAAGGTGTGCCTGCAAGATACGGTGGCTTCGAGACTTTAGTGGAGAACATTATCGGTGATAACTGTTGCTCCGAAGTCCGTTATACCGTTTTTTGTAGTGGTAAGGACTATGCCGCGCGGATGAAAACCTATAAAGGAGCACAACTGAAATACGTCTCACTATTCCATGCCAATGGGGCGCAAAGCACTCCATATGATATCCTGTCGATGCTTAAATGTTTACGAGGCTATGATGCAGTAGTCATATTAGGCGTGTCGGGCTGCATTTTCCTACCCATATTCAGGCTATTGTATCGCAAGCGGCTGATAGTGAACATTGACGGACTGGAACACCGGAGAGCCAAATGGGGCAGGTTTGCCAAGTGGTTTCTGCGGACAAGCGAGGCAATGGCAGTGCGCTATGCGGATGTAGTGATTACCGATAACAAAGGCATTCAGGACTATGTGACAAGTACCTATCACAAACACTCGGAACTGATAGCTTACGGCGGAAATCATGTATTAAAGGATGTGCCGATGATGAGACAAAACGAAATATTAGAAAAATACGGGCTTATAAAAAAGGAATATGCCGTTTCTATTTGTCGCATTGAGCCTGAAAACAACTGTCACATTACGCTTGAGGCATTTGCGGAAATGGGACAGAAACTGGTGTTTATAGGTAACTGGAAATATAGTACGTACGGAAAAGAGTTACAGAGAAAATACTCCAACTATCCGAATATATGTATGTTGAGCGCTGTATATGCTCTTGATGTCCTATACACATTAAGAAACAATGCAAGAGTCTATATCCATGGTCATAGTGCCGGAGGTACAAATCCATCATTGGTGGAAGCCATGTTTTTCGGCAAGCCGATTTTGGCATACGATGTGGTCTATAACCGGGAAACTACGGAAAACGAAGCTTGCTACTTCCAAAACTGCGAACAGTTGGTGAAGCTACTGCACGGAACAGAGGAAAGTGGAGAACTGCTGAAAGAAATTGCAGAAAGACGATATACATGGAAGTATATAGCAAAACAATATGAGGCATTATATGAATAAAAGAATCTTATCATTTCTTATTGGAGTAGCCACGATGATGTGCAACGGCATGAGTTGTGGCGCCCAAACACAAAGAGAATCGTACGTAGATATATTTTCCGGTGTGGAATTCAATTATCGGAATATATATTATAACAATAAATTGTATGACTTACTGATAAACCTGACTCCGGGTTTCAAGTGGCATCTCAAGCATCAATGGATGATAGCGGCAGAAGGATATGTTCCTATTTATAATGACTACGGAGAACGATACAAAAGAATACGGCTGAACATGGCCGTAGTGTCCAAAGAGGCGCAATGGGGCAAACAGTTCTTCAAGTTTAGCGGCGGATTGTTTGGCCGGGAACGATACGGAATAGACGTGAAGTGGATGTACCCGATGAACCACTGGCTTGCCGTGGACGCACAAATAGGCTATACGGGATTTTGCTCGATGGCTGTGGACTGGGAATGCAGCAAGATGGAGAGGGTGACAGGATGGATAGGCGCAAGGATGTATATGAACAAACTGAATACAGAATTTCGCCTGCAAGGAGGAAGGTATATTTATGAGGACTATGGAGTGAGGGGGGAATGTATGCGACACTTCAAACATTGTACTGTAGGGGTGTATGCCCAATACAGCGATTGGGGCGAAGAAAATTTCGGTTTCAAGATTGTTATGATGATTCCACCTTACAAACGGAAAATGCGAAAAATAAACTTTCGCCCGGCATCTAATTTCCGGTTGACTTACAACCTGCAGGCTGATCCTTACTCCATGCTAATGTACAGGACTT
>USSR01000022.1 GCA_900557355.1 uncultured Bacteroides sp. | reverse complement strand
CGCAAGCCTCCTACAAGAAGGTTTATAGGTTTATTCATGATGGTTTATGATAAATGATTAAAAACAGGTTAGTAGTAAATGATAAGAGGGAAATAATAAACAATAAATATTGAATAATAAACAGTAAACATGTTACGTTAGAATCCGTAGATTATTCATTGTTCACTGTTTACTGTTCATTATTTTTTTGTATTTCTCATTCCTTATTTCTTTTCCAAGTCTCTTTTACGCATAAGTCCTTCCAGGAAGTAGTAGTCAGCATAATTCAGAGGAACATCGATTTCCTGACCGTGAGGAATACTGCCAACTGAATGCATCAGGATAAAATTTCCATTTGTTCCAACCTTTGCACGATAAGCAGGCGAGCCTAAACTTTCCATAATCTTATCAGCAGTTTCCTTGTAATGATTACCCGGCAGGTAACCATCCAGTTCATAAAGGGCGGAAGCTGTACAAGCAGCAGCAGAAGCATCACGCGGTTCGTTTGGAATATTCGGAGCATCGTAATCCCAGTAAGGAACGAGATCTTCCGGCAAGTTCTTATTATTAAAGATAAAGTTATACACCTTTTGCGCCTGGTCGAGGTATTTCTTATCTTTCGTGTAGCGATAGCAGGTAGTATATCCATAGAGAGCCCAAGCTTGTCCGCGAGCCCAGGCAGATTCGTCTGCATATCCCTGCGCAGTTTGTCTCTTGCGCACTTCGCCTGTCTCCGGATCGTAATCTACCACATGATAGCAGCTGTTGTCCGGACGGAAGTGGTGAGCTATTGTTGTATCGGCATGTTTCACTGCAATATTATAGAAAGTAGAATCTCCTGAAAAAGCTGTCGCTTCAAACAAAAGTTCGAGATTCATCATATTATCAATAATCACCGGGCATTTCCATCCACGTGTTCCCTGCCAGCCTCTATCAGCATCCCATGACTGGATAACGCCAGCATTCGGGCGAAAACGGGTAGAAAGTGACTTAGCTGTTTCAATAATTACATCTTTATATTCTTTCTTGTCTGCAAAACGGTAGCCGTTCAGATAACTGCAACCAATCATAAAACCTACGTCATGATGCCATTTCAGATATTTTACCGAATCGAGGGCTTCCGTGTATTTTTCGGCTAATGGTAACCATTTCTGATCTCCAGTCAATTTATATGTGAGCCATATACTGCCGGGGAAAAAACCGGAACACCAGTCATCAATAGGTATGTAAGAAATGCTACCGTCTTTGTTGATAGTTCTTGGATTCAGGATCTTACCAGATTTTTCAATAATATCCGTTTGAATCGTGTTTTGTGCAACTGCGTTGTCGATGTTGTCCTGAATAAAGTCTACTTCAACCTTTTTTTGTCCACCGCAACTCGTTAAGATCAAAAGGGAAAGTCCTAATGCGCTAAGAATTGTTTTCATAATACATGGATTGTTTATTAAGTGATTAATTTTCCTGATGGCAAAAGTAGTGCATTTAAAGAGAATAGACCGACCCAAATAATCCAAATGAGGAACTATTTTGGTACATTTTACTGAAATAATTATTTGCACAAGCATTTCCAAAGACTTTCCAACTCAGTTTGGTCGTCTTAACACAACTGACCCAACAAATTAGTCAGCACAGTATTTATTATCTCAAAACTCATTCATTAAATTCATTTCTATTCATTGTTATTAAAGATATAAAACTATATTCTACCGCTATAAGACTAGTGTAAACTCGAAGTTTAAATGACAACAACACCTTATTTCAAGTACATTACAGATAGCTTCTTTCACGCCAAAAGGTAATACTTAACCTTTTTTAATTCTATAAGAAGCCAATAAGACATCGTTTATAGGAAATTAGTGTATATTTGCAGAGCATAACTATAAAACGCATGTTCAATAAAAACAATTACACCAACAATTTCAACCAATTTTTCATTGACTATCAACGCCGCTTCATTCATTTTGCCTCTACGTACGTGCATGATGAAGCCGTGGCCGAGGACTTTGTCATTGAATCAATTATGTATTATTGGGAAAACAAGGAACGATTGCCTTCAGACATAAACATACCAGCTTATGTTTTGACTGTCTTGAAGCATAAATGTATAGATTATCTTCGAAATCAACAGGTTCGTCAAATGGCTTCCGATAAAATCTTTCAAATCTACTCTTGGGAGTTATCTAATAGAATCGCAACTCTAGAAGAACTTGAACCTAATGAAATTTTCACAGCTGAGATTCAAGAAATCGTAAATAGAACCTTAGAAACTTTACCGGAGCAAACCAGACGTATTTTTGCCATGAGTCGATACGAAAATAAATCCCACAAAGAAATAGCAGACCTATTGAACATGACAACAAAAGGTGTCGAATATCATATAAACAAAGCCACAAAAGTTCTACGAATAGCTTTAAAAGACTATTTGCCAACAACGCTACTTCTTTTTTTCTTAAACTAGAAAACCACTACAACTCCAATCATACTTTTTCACTTCCCATGTATCCTATATTCTAGAACCAGAACCTTTTGATCAATAAAAGCACAAAAACGTAAGTATGATATGACAAACATCCACATGGTTTCCTCTCCGCACGAAAAAGGTGCTGCAAGCCGGAATGAAAGAAAAAACACAAATACTTAAAAGAAGAATCTAAAAAAACACTTTCTTACTAGGGATAAACTTACTCTGTTCGTTATTACTATAAATACATCAAAAAAATAAAGTATTTATGAATAAGACCTTACTCTATTATTTTCGCAATGAAAGAGCCACCATATATGCGAACATGAAAAATGGAAAACACAGCTATTTATATTCGCAAAAGTGAAGAGCGTTCTTACTCAACCTATATAATTTGTATTTATAAACACTTTTATTCATCTAATCAAATTTATTATGAAAACGACTTCAGCATTCATGGCTGTTTGTACAGCCTTACTTATGTTCAGCTGCTCCGGTGATGATGAAAATTCGCAATCAACACCTCTCCAACTGAAAACAACAACCAGTTCTCCCGCAAAAGGAGAAATAGGAACTAAGATAACCATTATCGGTGAAAATTTTACAGATCAAGCCAAAGTATATTTAAAAAATGCCAAAGCTACTATTACATCGGTAACAGCTACCCAACTACAGGTAATTGCCCCGGCAAATGAAGCAGGAGAATGTATTATAGAAGTAATGGTAGGTGCCCAAAAGACAGAGAACTTAAGATTTACTTACGTAGACTACACTCCTGTTGTTAGCTCCATCAGCCCAAGCTCCGGAACAGAAAACACGGAAATTACTATCATCGGCGAGAACTTCAGTACCACCCCCGAAGAAAACATTGTAAAAATAGGAGATGCAATAGCAACTGTTAAATATGCCACAGAGACCGAATTGAAAATTATCGCACCTCAAAACGAAATAGGAACTTATGCAGTAACCGTCTCTGTAGGTGTAAAAACAGGCAAAAATCCGGCTCTTTTCACATACGAAGATACAAGAGAGAGGATTTACGAATGTACACAAAATTTCATCACTGTACCTAGTGATATTAATACCCAGGATTTAAAAAGCGTTACATTCTTAAAAGATGGCAGATTAGCTTACAGTACTAACGGTAGTAGTGCTACAGAGGCTTGGGCAATAGATTTAAGAACAATGGAACGAGAAAAAATCGTCCCCAATGGCACAGGAACTGTTCTGCTGAAAATCACCACTAATCCTACTAATGGAAAACTTTACCTCGCATATAAAGGAGAAGATAAAATTAGCGTATGGGATCCTAATACAAAACAAGTTTCCGATTTGTTAACTCGCAACGGGTTGGACAACCTTATGGATGTAAAATTTGACCAATACAACAATATGTATGCGGTTTGCCGTAATTCCGGAACGATCCAAAAATATCCATCAGGAAATTATAACAGCAGTTCAAGGTTGGAATTTGTTAAAATTACCGGCCGTCAAATACAAGCCATAGCTTTTGATGCTGCTGGTAACTTGATAGCAGCAGCAACAGACGGATCAAATGCCGGCTATATTTATAAAGTAGACTCTAGCGGCGCTTATACATTGATTGCAGGTGGAGGTAACAAAGTTATAACGGAGGATATAACAGAAGATCCTAAAACAGCCAAATTGGAAAAAGCAGAGGGGCTAATGGTAGATAAGGATGGCTACATATGGTTCAGTGACGGTAATAGTGGCACCCGTAAAACCAAGATCCTAAAACCTGGAAAGAATGGTTATCAGGACGCCACAATCATCCTCGTTTGTAAAGCCGAAAATGGTTGGAAAGATTCAGGCACCACTAGTCCGGTTGACTTTGTACAAGATACAGATGGAACCATATACATAGCAGACGGTCCTAACAAAGCTATACACAAAGTTACCATCGGCTACAAATAACATGTATCAAATTTACCCAAATTAATTAACGACTCAAATAACCTGCACACACAGCTTCTATAACCTGTGTGTGCGGCTAAACTTAAAAAATTGTACAATTGCAAAAAATGAGTTTTCCACTAGGGATAAACCCTCTTTGTTCGCTATCATTATAAAAAGCACCTATGGACAAAAATTCATTATACCGATTTTTCGAGGGACAAGCATCTATTGAAGAAATGAGAGCAGTGAAAGAGTGGGCTGAAAGTTCAGAAGAACATAGCAAACAGTTTCACCGAGAGCGCAAGTTATTCAATGCAATGATTCTTATAGGAAACCCTAAATGGACAGCAATAAATACAACAAAAAGAAACAGATATTTCATCAGGGAATTCTTAAAGATTGCTTCTGTGATAATCATTGCGGTAAGTATTACAGCTACTATCTTTTCAATAACGAATGAGCATCATAAGCATGTTGACATAGCTATGCAAACAATAATAGTCCCCGCCGGACAACGCGTAAATATTGAATTGCCCGATGGATCAAATGTTTGGCTAAATGCAGGAACACAAATGCAATATCCTGTTTCATTCATGGAAGATAAACGTGAAATAATATTAGACGGAGAAGCCTATTTTGATGTTGCCCGTAACGAAAAGTGCCCGTTCATAGTACATACTCATGCAATGGACATAGAAGTATTGGGCACAAAATTTAATGTAGAGGCTTATGCTAAACAACAAAACTTCGAAGCTTCTTTAATACAAGGAAAAATAAAAATCAAATCACCTTCCGACAATAATATTTCACAAGTTTTATTACCTGACTATAAGAGCACCCTAAAAAATGGCAAATTAGTGATAAGCAAAATTGAAGATTATAATATATATCGCTGGAAAGAAGGATTGTATTGCTTCAAAAACAAATCGTTCATAGAAATAATAAAAGACTTGGAGAAATATTATAACCTGAAAATTATAGTAGACAAGCCTAGCATTACCAACATAATATTAACAGGAAAATTCAGAATCTCTGACGGCTTGGATTACGCCCTTCGGATATTACAAAAGGATGTACCTTTTATTTATAACAAACATACAACAGATGACATCATTTATATAAAATAATAAGAATATTAACTCAATAACACGGGAGAAACAAGCCTATGAAATGATACTAATTGAAAAACAAAAGAGCTGACAGATATTTGCCCTATCTATCAGCTCCTGCCTAACACAATTTTTATAAAATCGTATTAATAAATCAGTTACAAATATATGAAAAATATTTCTTTATTGGATTTTTACTGCAAAAAAAATCCAAATTCAAAACAATTATTTAGAATTATGCGAACATCTATATTCCTTTTGTTATTCTGCTCATTTAGCTTAATGGCAAAGAATGCAAATTCTCAAAATGCCAAAGTTACAATTAATAAGCAAGATGTCAGACTGGAATCTATATTGAGTGAAATTGAATCTCAAACCAATTACTTATTCATCTATAAAAAAAATGTAGATGTAAATTTGCACAAAAGCATCAGCGTGAAGGCCAGACCCGTTTCTGAAGTATTGTCCATATTACTACATGAATCTCCTATTATTTATAAAATAGAAGGAAACCATATAATACTCACTAAAAAAGAAATTACCCAAACCCCGACAATAAAAAAAATCACCGGAGTGGTAACAGATAGAGCCGGGGAGCCTTTGATCGGAGTTACAATAACAGTAAAGGGTATATCACAGGGATCAATAACTGATATAAACGGGAAGTTTTCATTATCAGCCGACATTGGTGATGTTCTTCAATTCAGTTATATAGGATACATTCCACAAACAATAAAATTAAAGAACTTGAATAGCTTAAAAGTCTTTTTAGTGGAAGATGTTAAGACCTTAGACGAAGTAGTGGTGGTTGGTTATGGCTCTCAGAAACGAACTAATCTAACAGGAGCAATTTCGACCGTTACATCTCAAGAGCTTGTAGACAGACCGGCCAGTAGCGTTACACACATGCTACAAGGACGTGTACCCGGTCTCAATATCACCACTTCTTCCGGTGTACCGGGTAATACTGCAAGCTTTAATATCCGTGGTACGAACTCAATCAACGGAGGCTCACCATTGGTGTTAGTCGATGGAGTTGAAGGGGACCTTGACCGTGTAAACCCTAATGATATAGAATCAATTTCAGTTATAAAAGACGCCTCCGCCGCTGCTATTTATGGTGGACGTGCTTCATTCGGAGTTATTTTAGTCACAACAAAATCCGGTTCTTCTGATGGGAAAGTACAAATTAGCTATAGTGGGCGTGTTGGTTGGACAGAACCCACTACATCTACGGATTACGAAAACCGTGGTTATTACCATGTTTCTTTGGTTGACCAGTTTTACATTCCCAATAACGGGCGTCGCTATACCTCGTATACAGAAGAAGACATGAAAGAGTTATGGGAAAGAAGAAACGACAAGACAGAAGATCCTGCCCGCCCTTGGACCGTATTGGATAAGAGAAACGGACAGAATGTATACTTATACTACGCCAATACGGATTGGTGGCAATACTTGTTCAAAGACAAGAAACCATTGCAAAGCCACAATATTTCCATATCCGGAGGAACAAACAAATTGAAATTTTACCTTTCGGCTGGTTATAATAGTGAAGAAGGAATGTATCGAAGAAATACTGACAAATTCAGAAGAATAAATTTCCATTCAAGGATTTCCGCAGATATTACTGATTGGCTTAACATTAGTAACAATACTGAATTTTTCAATTCTAATTATACTTATCCTGGATTGGGAGGTATAAATTCGAACATATCTCAAGCCCAGAACCATGGTTTGGCAAGTTTCCCTACCCAAAATCCTGACGGGACAAGCCTTTATACTACTTCACTGACCGACTATGCCATTATGGACGGTTTATTAGTCATATTAGACAGCGAAGGGTTCAGAAATAAAACTCGTAAAGATAACTTCAAGACCACTACAGAACTTACATTAAAACCATTGAAAGGGTTGGAGATAAAAGCTAACTTGACATACATGCTCTATAACCAATACGACATACGCCGGCAATCTAATGGAACATATTCCAAATATCCGGGAGAAACATCCATACTTAATACCGGTAATTTCCAAAATCAAATGTTTGAGCAATTTGCCCCCAATGAATATTGGGCAACGAATGTATTTGCCACATACCAAGGTTCTGTATCCAACAAACATAATTATAAAGTTACAGGTGGTTTTAATTATGAAACTCGTTACAACAAGACTGTTCGTGGCACAGGATATAATCTTCTTTCCGATGTTTTGGATGATTTTAACCTGATAGGAGTAGATCCTGCCACAAACCAAAAACGGATGGAAGTGACAGGAGGGCAAAATGAATATAAACTTGCAGGTTTTTTCGGACGTATAAACTATGACTACAAAGGGATATATTTACTTGAACTAAGCGGACGTTATGATGGTACCTCTCGTTTTGCTTCTGGTCATCGCTGGGGATTCTTTCCTTCTATGTCTGTTGGTTGGAGAGTCTCGGAAGAAAAGTTTTTCAGCAATATGAAAGACTGGTGTAACAATTTAAAGTTCAGATACTCTTTTGGTAGTTTAGGAAACCAACAAGTTGGCTATTATGACTATATCCGCACTATCAGTATAGGAACTACCGGATATTTATTCGGAGGTGCGAGACCATCTTACGCAGACATTTCCGCTCCCTCTGCCGACAATCTGACATGGGAGACTGTACAACAACATAATGCTGGTGTGGATATGACATTTTTGGACAACAGATTAACTTTCACCGGAGAATATTATATTCGGAATACAAAGGATATGCTTACCGCCGGCATCACATTACCCGCCGTATATGGCACTTCCGCTCCTAAAATGAACAGTGCAGATATGCGTACAAAGGGCTATGAACTCTCTGTTGCTTGGCGAGATCAGTTTAAGTTAGGCAACAAACCTTTCTCTTATCAACTGAGTTTTACATTCAGTGATTACATCAGTGAAATCACCAAATTCGACAACCCCGACAAACTATTAGCTAAGACTTATTATGAAGGAATGCGGATTGGTGAAATATGGGGATATCGCGTCGATGGCTTCTTTGCGACCGATGAAGAAGCTAAGAACTATGAAGTAGATCAAAGATCTGTAAACACCACTATCAATAGTTCATCGGGTGAATACCGGGGAGTACGTGCCGGCGATTTAAAATACCGGGATCTGGATGGTAACAAAACTATAAGTATCGGTGAAAACAGAGTCGGAAGCTCCGGTGACCGCGAAATTTTAGGAAATAGTTCTCCACGCTATCAATATGGCACTAACTTGGCTTTCCAATGGTATGGATTTGATTTTAATATATTCTTCCAAGGTATCGGCCACATAGATTGGTATCCAGGAAGAGAAGCCCAAGCATTTTGGGGATATTACAACCGCCCCTACGGAACATTTATTCCGAAGGATTTTCAAAAATTATGTTGGTCAGAAGATAATCCCAACGCTTACTTCCCCAGACCTAGAACAGCTGTTGCCCTTACAGAAAATTCGGAACTTTCAACAGTGAATGACCGCTATCTTCAAAATATTGGTTATTGTCGGTTAAAAAACCTGACAATCGGTTATTCACTTCCTAAGTTTCTGACTAACAAAATAGGCCTTGACTTAGTTCGTCTTTATTTTTCCGGAGAAAATCTTGCTTATTGGTCACCGATAAAAACCGACTATGTCGACCCGGAACAAGCCAGACAAGGCGGAACTTTGAAGGTCTATCCTTGGCAAAAAAGTTTCACATTTGGTGTTAATATTAACTTCTAATTAATTTTGACTATATGAAAAATAACATATTCTTACTCATCGCAGCTTCAATATTTATACTGAGCTTTAGTTCATGTGATGATTTACTTGATGTAACGCCGAAAGACAAAATCACTCCAGAAACGTTCTTTTCTACCGAAGCTGATTTACAGGCTTTTAGCACAAATTTCTACAATTCTCTCCCCAAAGATAGAGATCTTTATAAAGATGATGCCGATAATATAACTCATAGTACTCCCAATAGCGCGGCAACAGACTCCCGTACAGTTCCAGCTTCAGGAGGAGGCTGGGAATGGGGATACTTACGGCGTTTCAACACTCTATTGCAATACTCTGTCAATTGTAAGGATAAAACGGTCAGGACACGTTATCAAGCATTAACCCGTTTTTTCAGAGCATATTTTTATTTCGAAATGGTAAAAAGATTTGGGGATGTCCCATGGTATGACACAGAATTATTCGTTTCTGAAACAGACCAATTAAACAAACCGAGAGACTCTCGAGAATTGGTCATGAAAAATATATTGGAAGATCTCGATTTTGCCATCACCAATCTTTCTACAACGCCTTCTGTTTATACAGTAACAAAGTGGACAGCATTGTCTCTTAAATCCAGAGTTTGCCTTTTTGAAGGCACATTCAGAAAGTACCACAATTTAAATCTTAGCACTAATGCCGATTTTTTCTTGCAAGAATCTATAACAGCCTCTAGAGAATTAATGAAGGAAAGCAATTATACCTTATATACAGAAGGTGGAACGAACCAGGCATACCGAAAACTCTTTACTTCACAAAATGCTCCAACAACGGAAGTAATTATGGCAAGAAATTATAATTTAACGTATGATATATACAATACAGTTGGTACATATCACACAAGCGTAGGTGAAGGACGTCCTGGAGTGACTAGAAAAATTATAGCTAGTTATCTGATGAATGATGGTTCCCGGTTTACAGACAATCCCAATTGGGAAACTATGACTTTTGTAGATGAATGCAAAAATCGTGATCCACGTCTTGCACAGTCTATTTGTACCCCAAGTTATCAGCCCATAGTATCAAACAGAAAAAATATTCCAGACCTTAATGCTTGCGTGACCGGATATCAGTTAATTAAATATGAAGATGAAGCAGTAGGAGGAAAAAGTGATATTGATCTCTTCTATTTTAGACTTGCAGAAGTTTACCTTAACTATGCAGAAGCTTTAGCTGAAATCAACCAATTAACTCAAGACGATTTGGATATTTCTATCAATAAATTGCGCGACCGTGTAGGAATGCCCCATCTCATCATGAAAACAGCCAATGCAAATCCAGACCCCTATTTATTAGCAAACACTACCGGCTACCCAAATGTCTCCGGCGCTAATCAAGGGGTAATCTTGGAAATTCGTCGTGAAAGAACAATCGAATTGCTTTCTGAACATTTTCGTTATGATGACATCCTGCGCTGGAAAGCCGGGCAAAACATGAAACAAGCCATATTGGGTATGTATTTTCCATCTCCCGGCGAATATGACCTTAACGGTGACGGACAAAACGATATTTGTCTTTATACAGACACAAAGCCTGGTAATGCACAAGGTATAACATACTTAAAGATAGATTCCGACATTAAACTTTCTGATGGAAATAAAGGTTATCTATCTCCTCATAAAGGCCTCACGCTTTTCTGGAATGAACAACGTGATTATTTTTACCCAATACCCTCTAATGAACGTCTCATCACAAATGGTGCACTTACGCAAAATCCGGGCTGGGATGACGGCTTAAATTTTTAGTCGAAAATATTCAATAGGAAATCAAGTGGAGCTATTGCAAGGATGCAAGTTTTAACTCTCTATTTATGCAATAACTCCGCTTTTTCACCTGAATTCATTTTCAAACTTACCATCTCACTAATATATGGAATTATAAAATACTAATAATTAAAACAAGACCTATGAACTCTAAAAGAAATTTCATTTACAACTTCTTTCTTCTTTCATTTTTTTTTATTGGTTGCTCCAATTCAACAATAGAAGATGAACCAGAAATGCCTCCATTTAACAATGAAACGCCATCCAACTCTCTTTGCGTAGCCCAATTCAATATTCGCTATGACACACCTGAAGATGGACAATACGTTTGGGCAAACCGAAAGACAATGGCAAAAGAAATCATCACATCACATGATTTTGATATCTTTGGCGTTAATGAGTGTCTTTTAAACCAACTGAATGATCTGTTAGAATTAAAACAGTATGAATACATAGGTACAGGTCGTGACGATGGAAAAGAAGCTGGAGAGTTCTGCCCTATTCTTTACAAAAAAGAAAGAGTGGAATTATTATATCATGGACAATTTTGGTATTCAGAAACTCCGGACAAGCCGTCTAAAAGTTGGAACTCTTTTTGCAACCGAATCTGCACATGGGGTAAATTCAAAGATAAAAAGACGGACAAAGATTTTTTCTTCTTCTCATCGCATTTTGATCATGTCAGCAATGAAGCACGCGTCAACTCCGCAAAGTTACTTGTTCAGAAAGTACAAGAAATAGCAGGAGATCTGCCTTACTTTTGTACCGGTGATTTAAACTGTGACCCAGATGAAGAACCTATTTCCTTTATTCTAAATTCCGGACTATTCAAAGATTCTTATAGCATATCAGAGACTACCCCGAAAGGTCCTGCAGGCACTTTGCATTATTGGAATTTCGATTTCAACCCAGAACATCGAATCGACTATATTTTAGTGGAAAAAAGCATTAAAGTTCTCTCCTTTGAAACCATTACGGATGATGCGCGTCAAGGACGATTTTCTTCCGATCATTATCCTATTATGATAAAAGCAGAATTATAATGAGGACAAATTAACGTGAGCCTGACATAGTGAGTGCCCATAGACTAGCAAACGTCTGCATACCAAGAAGGGGCCTCACTTCTGTTTACACATTCGATTGCCGACAGCTGTTAATAGTTAAAAACAGTTGCCAGTATAGTTTTTGTCAAATTTGCACACAAAAATATTACCATAACACAATACATATGACAAATGAATTTGCAGAAAACAATTAATACTCAAAAATATATGAACTATAAAAAATGGATTATCGGATTATGTATACTCAATATACTACCAGCTCTCTCTCAAGAATATAACATAGAAAATATTCATATTGATGGCTATATCGGCAATCGCATTAACACCTGCATAGAACATCGAGTAAAATCCCAAAATACAGACCACCTAATCGAGCCTTTCAAGCATCGAAACGAGGATCATCTCTGGCAATCTGAATTTTTCGGAAAATGGCTACTCGGGGCAATAGCTTCATACCAATATACAAAGGATAAAGAATTGTATAATTTGATAACAAACAGCGTAGAAAAGCTCATGAATACCCAAACAAGTGATGGATATATAGGAAATTACAAACGAGAAGCACAACTGACCAATTGGGATATTTGGGGAAGAAAATACACTTCGCTCTCCTTGCTTTCTTATTATAGGCTCACCGGCGATAAAAAAGCCTTGAATGCAGTTGAACGACTGATAAACCATCTCATGGAACAACTACAAATACATAATATTAATATTGCTGCAACCGGTTATTATTTAGGCATGGCCAGTTGCTCCATTTTGGAGCCTGTGGTTTATTTATACGATATTACCAGAAATCCCCGATATTTATCTTTTGCCAAAAGCATTGTTTCTTCTATCGAACGGGAAGGGAGTTCTCAACTGATAACTAAAACATTGAAAAACATTCCTGTTTCTGAGCGTTCCGCTTTTCCAAAATCTTGGTGGTCATTCGAAAATGGTCAGAAAGCTTATGAAATGATGTCATGTTATGAAGGGCTGATAGAACTTGGCACCATAGTAAATGATCCTTTTTACATAAGAATTGCAGAGAAAGCAGTAAACAATATCCAAGAAGATGAGATTAATATAGCAGGTTCAGGAGCCGCTTTTGAATGCTGGTATAAAGGAAAGGAGAAACAAACATTGCCTACATACCATACCATGGAAACTTGCGTCACATTTACTTACATGCAACTATGTCATCGCCTGCTATGCAAAACCGGCAACTCGTTCTATGCAGAAGAATTTGAACACACCATGTACAACGCTTTGATGGCAACCATGAAAAATGACGGCAGTCAAATCTCTAAATACAGCCCATTGGAAGGTCGAAGACAACCCGGCGAAGAGCAATGTGGTATGCATATAAATTGTTGTAACGCCAATGGACCAAGAGGGTTTGCTCTAATACCCAAAACGGCTTGTACAATAAAAGACAACCACATTTATCTCAACCTCTATTTACCTTTACAGGCCACTATTTCACTAAATAAAAAAAATAAAGTTCATTTAAATGTAGAGAGCGATTATCCTATACATGGTAAGGTAAATGTAAACATAGGAGTACAAAAAAAGGAGAAATTCACGCTTGCGTTACGTATACCGACTCAAATAGAAAAGATGAAAGCCTATATAAATGGAGAGGAGCAGGAAATAACGCATAAAGGAGGCTACCTATACATAGAACGTATCTGGGAAAATGCGGATAAGGTGACACTTGATTTCAAGATAGAAACCAAAGTCGTAAAACTAAATAATTCTCAAGCCATAGTACGCGGTCCTTTACTTTTCGCACGAGACAGTCGTTTCAACGATGGTGATATAGACGAATGTGCAACCATTAAGTGTAACAATCAAGGTGTAATACAAGCGAAAATTAAAAAAAACAAAACAGGAACCTTCCCTTGGATCACACTTACAGTTCCTGCCGTATTGGGTACGGATTTAGAAAACGTAGAAAACAAGACTCCCAAACTTATCAATTTTTGCGACTTTTCTTCTTCTGGCAATGATTGGAATCCCAATGGGCGTTACAGGGTATGGATACCACAAACATTCCATGCCATGTCCGAACCTTATAAAAAGTACTAAATATGATAGCCTGGCTTGAAGGAGAACCAGCCATTACGGAATATTAATCGTGTTATAACAATGAAAAAATACAATAAAATAAAAAAGATACTATTTGCAGCTATTTGTGGAGGGTTATTTATCGCCTGCCAACAACCGCATAATGTCAATGACCCGCTACAGGTCCTTTGTTTAGGAAACTCTATTACAAAACATCCGATAAAAGAAGATATCGAATGGTTTTCCGATTGGGGTATGGCTGCTTCCAATATAGAATATGACTATTGCCATCAATTGGAAAAGATGCTTTGTAAGTATCATCCGAACTCAACTGTCACCCCCTTAAACATTGCATCTTGGGAGCGTAATCTATCATGCGATATTGACTCCCTAATTGGATCTTATTGCAAAAACAAAGATATCATTATTATACGTTTAGGTGAAAATGTACAAGATGTTACCACTTTTCCAGATGCAATTTCACGACTTGTGAAATATTGTCAGAGCAAAGCAAAGCGTGTTATTATTACCGGTTGTTTCTGGAAAAACGACAGTAAAGAACGGAGCATCATTCATGCCGCACGAACCAACGATCTTACTTACGTGCCACTCTATTGGATAGATAATCTATATAATGTCCGCCCACAAATAGGCGATACACTTTATGACATAAATAAGAAGCCATATGTAATCACTCAAGATTTTATCATAACGCATCCCAATGATGAAGGAATGCAAATGATTGCAGAGACTATTTGGGGAGTAATACGTTAATTTAACACACCCCTCTACATTTTATGTGATTCATGTTTCTTACAGAAAAAGCACTTCTTCTTTCTGCGAGAAACTTAGAATTTCAAACATACTTTTAACGATTATAATTATATGAAACACTTTAACAATATCCCTATAGTAACAATACTCTTGTTTTCTTATATCCTAACCTTATATTCAATAAAGACACACGCATCTGCTTTGACTTCCGAACACGAAATCTACAAGGGATTTATTAATCCACCACAAGAAGCAAAACCAAGAGTATGGTGGCATTGGATGGACGGTAATATTACGGAAGAAGGAATCTATAAAGACTTATTATGGATGAATAGGATCGGAATAGGAGGATTTCATCAATTTGACGCTTCCTTGTATACCAAACCGATTGTCAAAGAACGGCTTGTATACATGACTCCCAAATGGAAAAAAGCCTTCCGCTATGCCATCCATCTAGCAGACTCTTTAAATATGGAAGTCGGTATAGCCAGTGCTCCAGGATGGAGCTCAACGGGAGGTCCTTGGGTAAATCCTAAAAATGCTATGAAAAAACTAGTGTGGCGAACATTCACGGTAGAAGGTCAAAAAATGTTTTCCGGGAAACTACCAAGCCCATATACCACGACAGGGGAATTTCAAAATATCCCCATACGAAACATGAACAACTATACCGAATATTACGAAGATATTGCCACGATTGCCGTACGATTGCCAAGCGAAGAATTATCGTTAAATGAGTTAGATGCTGAAATAACTTCAAGTGGTGGTAATTTCTCACTACATAAACTTACAGACGGAGATTTTACAAATGCCGAGCTTCTACCGTTCAACCCATTTGATAAATATGGTTGGATAGAATATTCTTTTCCCAAACCGCAAACGATAAGAGCTTTATCTTTTGTCAGTGGCCGTTTGCGTACAGAATGGCGTTCAGAATCTCCTCAAACAGTAAATTTTCTACAATGTAGTGACAATGGGGTTGATTATCGGATGGTTTGCGGAATTCCGGATGGAGGTAATGCTCAGCAAACCATATCTATTCCGGAAACAACAGCACGTTATTTCCGGGTACTTGTTCCTAATCCTACAAACAATGCTCCGGGTACTCAAATACCAGAATTTGTATTACACCCGACTGTAAAGATAAATCACACAGAAGAGAAAGCGGGGTTTTCTTCTCCGCACGACCTGATGAACTATCCAACACCGGAAACAAATACTCCCATTGATAAAAAAAATGTTATTATATTAACGAACAAGCTCGACTCGAACGGCATTTTAAAATGGAATGTCCCAGAAGGGAAGTGGCGCATTTACCGTTTCGGCTATTCACTTACAGGTAAACGCAATCATCCTGCCCCAGCCGAGGCTACCGGTTTAGAAGTGGATAAACTTGATCCGGAAAGTTGGCTTTCATATTTTCGCACTTATATGGATATGTATAAAGAAGCTGCCGGCGGTTTTATGGGAAAACGCGGAATCCAATATATTATAACGGATAGTTACGAAGCGCATTGGCAGACTTGGACCCCATCGTTACCTAGCTTCTTTAAGCATAAATATGGATATGATTTATTACCTTGGTTGCCTGTTTTAACCGGCGAAATCATAGAAAACACAAGTGAAAGCGAGTGTTTTCTTCGCGATTGGCGCCTGGCTATCGCAGAATTGTATCGTAAAAATTATGACCGCATAAATTCTATTGTAAAAGAATATGGTTTAAAAGGACGATATACAGAAGCTCACGAAAACGGAAGAGTATATGTAGGTGATGGAATGGAAATAAAAAGAACGGCAACATTCCCCATGGCAGCACTTTGGATGCCTAATTCCGGTGCCTGTTCATCACAACAGATGGGACAAGCGGATATTAGAGAAAGCGCTTCAGTCGCCCATATCTATGGACAAAACATTGTAGCAGCTGAATTTGGCTCTGCTATAGCCCACCATGCATATGCATGTTGTCCAGAAAACATTAAGCCTATCGCAGATAAAGCTTTAGCAAACGGATTAAATCGTTTTGTTATTCATGAGACATCGCACCAGCCTGTGGATGATAAAATACCGGGACTTGGATTAATACAATACGGGCAATGGTTTAACCGCCATGAAACTTGGGCTGAACAAGCAAAAGTATGGATAGATTATCTTGCGCGCAGTAGTTATATGCTTCAACAAGGTAATAATGTGGCAGACATTTTATACTATTACGGAGAAGATAATTGTATTACAGGTTTATATGCACATACTCTTCCGGACATACCTGCAGGATATGAATACGACTTTATTGACCCATATGGATTTGTGCATGATATCAAGATGGACAAGAAGTGCTTGTTAGCTCCTTCCGGACGAAAATATTCTATTTTAATATTAGGAGAGAATACCAAAGTAATGTCACTCAAAGTATTGAAAAAAATAGCATCTTTGGTAGAAGAAGGTGTTGCTGTTTTAGGCAGAGAACCTATTTTTCGCGGAAGCAATTTGGATAATGCTGATGAATTTAAAGCGTTAGTAACTTCCATCTGGCATACCAACCGAAAAAACGTCTATACCGATACTCCTATAGAAGAAATCCTGGAATCAACAGGTGTGCAACCGGACTTTATATACCGCAATAATAAACATATAACTTTAAAATACAGACACCGCTTGCTTGATCATGGTCATATTTATTGGGTCAGTAATCCTTCTGATAAAGAGTTATATACGGAAGTTTCTTTTCGGGTATCTGGATTGAAACCTGAAATTTGGCATCCTGAAACCGGACTTTCAGAGGATGTTTCTTATGAGATGAAGGACGGACGGACTATTGTTAAATTCTCAATGGTACAAAATGATGCTGTATTCGTTGTATTTATAAAACCCACTAAACGTATAAAACAAGAGATTCCTTTACCTCACAAAAAAGAATTAACTACAATTGATTCTAACTGGACTGTAAAATTTCAACCTAAAATAGGAAATTCCGAATCTCTTTTAATGGATAGTTTAGTTTCCTTCACCGACTACTCATCTCCTTCCATCCGATACTTCTCTGGAACTGCTACTTATACTAACTCTTTTATTATCAAACCGGAGAATTATAAAAAATCGGATAAGCTATTACTTGATATGGGATCAGTTAAAAATATTGCAGAGGTTTATGTGAATGGAAAAATATGCGGCACATTTTGGAAAGCTCCTTTTATTGTTGATATAACCGCTGCAATCAATCCTGGAGAAAATACTCTGGAAATAAAAGTCACCAACCTTTGGAGAAATGGACTAATAGGTGATCAACAAAAAGGTGTAACTCCCCAATATTATACATCCTACCATTTTTTCAAATCTGATTCGGCATTACTACCTTCTGGATTATTAGGGCCTATAAGATTAATAAAATATTGACACATCTCATTCTTTAAGAAAGTATCTGAAAATGAAGTGACCCCTAAAAGTTAGACAAAAAAATTTAGGAGTCACTTCATTTTCAGATACCCTCTTCTCAATTATATAATATTGCAAACTATATCTATAATTCGAATGGCTACAGATGAGTTGCCTTGTTCAGCCAAATGGCTAATCCGGCTTCTTACTTTAAACTTTCACAAATTTCCGTATTTACCCTCTTCAAATTCTGTTCATCCAGTTTTATTACTTTGCGGTCGTATGTCATCAATCCGTTCACTTCGATCTCAACATCTGTAGTCTGTGTATAAACAGCAGCCGAGAATCCACGTGCAATCATATCCTTCAGCATATTAGCATACTTCAGATACTCATCAGTAGCTTCTTTGGAAGTACTAAACTGAACATACCCCCAATTACGATTCGGCTCCCAAAGATGCTCCTTCAGCACTAAACCAATTCCTCCATACTCTCCGAGTACAGTTGCACGCTGTGCGTCATATAAATACATCTCCGGACCGGGATAATTATGCAAATCGAGCATATCACCACAGGTATAATGATTACCTCCACTGGCAGGATTCACTAAACGGGAAGGATCATATTGCTTTGTCCATTCTGCTATTTCAGGGGTTTTAAACTGCCCCCAAGCCTCATTGAAAGGTACCCATGTGCCAATACAAGGATAAGAGTAAAGGCAGTCGATAATTTCTTTCCATTCTTTACGATAAATAGCCTCTGATTCAGCAGACCGTTTAAATTCTGTTCCCTCAAAATACTTCCGATTCTGCCACTCGGGATTCTTATCACCACTCGGCATGTCCTGCCACACAATAACCCCTAAACGATCACAATACGTATACCAACGGGCAGGCTCTACTTTTATATGTTTGCGAATCATATTATATCCAAAATCTTTTGTCTTTTGAATATCATATACTAAAGCCTCATCCGAAGGTGCCGTATACAAGCCATCCGGCCACCAGCCCTGATCTAAAAAGCCAAACTGAAACAAGTCTTTATTATTCAGTTGCAGACGCACAATCCCATTTTTATCACGCTTCGTTGAATATTTACGCATGGCAGTATAGCTCTTAACCTTATCGATCAACTTATTTTCTGAATACAGACAAATTTCCATATCATATAAAAACGGAGAATCCGGTGACCACCACTTTACATCAGACGGCATAGCAATCTCAACCGGAATACCATTTACGGAACTTCCTACAGCCACCAACTGCTTTCCTTCTAATACCTTCACCTCCAATTTATCTGAAAGCATCTGATGATCTGTCATAACCTCTACTGTCAACTTATTCCTGTCAATATCAGGAGTCGTTTTGATATTGACAATCGACCGGATTGGCACGGGTTCTAGCCAAACTGTTTGCCAAATACCACTGACAGGAGTATACCAGATACCTCCCGGCTTACTAACCTGTTTTCCTCTAGGCTGAGGACCTTTATCAGTCGGGTCCCACACTTTCACGATCAATTCATTTTCCCCATTCAGCAAGGCAGGCGTGATATCAAAAGAAAAAGGAGTAAATCCTCCTGTATGTTGTCCCACCTTTACCTTATTTACCCAAACATCCGCTTTCCAGTCAACAGCCCCAAAATGCAATAAGATCCTATGTCCTTTCCATTTGGAGGGAACCGAGAATTGACGCTGATACCAAAGTTCATTCTTCTCCCCAAGACTTTTCCCCACTCCGGACAAGCTTGATTCTACAGCAAAAGGAACTAAAATCCGACCACCATAACTTTGTGGCATAGCTTGACCTACCGGAGAAATAGCATAATTCCACAATCCGTTCAGATTTATCCAGTCAGCACGTTCCATAATTGGGCGGGGATATTCGGGCAACACGTTTTCAACATCTATTTTCGCCGCCCATTCCGTCATAATTCGACCGCCAACCGGTTTCCACTGTGCAAATAGATAAACACTATTAATAAGTATCACTAAAGAACATACAACTTTTCTCATCTACATTATTTCTATTAAGAGTATTTTTACTAGGTCAAGTTATTCCAATATAATATCAAACTGATCGTAAGGTGCCGTACGATGTGCCAGATGCCTGGTCAATTTTGAAATCCCAAACAAGGGAGAATAAGTACGTACTTTGATCGTTTTACCATCCGGCATAAATTCCAGAATGCGAAGCCAACCATCCCCTCCGTTCCCTTCCGGACCGCCTCCTACATATTGTACATTAAACGTCATTTGTGATACATCTTTCCCGGCACTGTTCTTATCCACCCGATAAGCCACATTATTCTCATATTCACCGGTGCCTCTTCCCACATGTCCGCAAAGTACGAGACGGATATTGGAAGAAGGATAAATAAGTTTCTCCCAAATAGCCTGCCCCGAGTTTTGTGGAGAAATCTTATACCCATCTTTCGTAACGCGCTTATTACCTATATCAAGATAAGAATGAGTGATAAAAATCACCTTATAATTCTTGTATCTCGGCTTGTTTACCAAATCTTTCGCCCATTGCAGAACTTCATCACGAGGCACAAACTCTACTGCTATAACCAAAATCTTTCCCCATCCCGGCTCATCAAACTCAAAAGCCGAATTCTCTAAAGACGCCCTGCCTTCACGATTAGGAAATTCACTGACACAGATATTCCGCCAGGTAGAATTTCGTTCAAAAGGAATATAATCAGGAAAATAAGTACGACCGTTTTCTGCGGCTTTGTATCCATAATCATGATTGCCTGCGGCAATAATATAAGGTACTTTGTTATCCAGTCTTTTCAAAGCCTGCGATGCTGCCTCCCACATTTCACGACTGGTCTGGTTCAGCATCTTACGGTTTAATACATTATTATCATTCTGCTCCACCAAATCGCCTGTACAAAGGACAGCTTTAATTTTAAGCGACTCTATATTGTCCGCAATCCATGCGGTACAAAGATCAAAAAGCGGCTGGTTAATATCATACTTGGTATATCCCTGTGGATCACCGAGCAAAATCATAGAAAAGGATTCCGGATTGACCAATTTCTGGGGATCAGCCCGATGCTGCGCCGGGAGACAAGTGACAGAAGCACACAATATCCCGGCCAATAAATAGTTGAATAGTTTCATAGATTACTCTTTTTCTTCTTCGTTTTTAAATACAGGTGCACGAGATACGGATGCCGGTGTGCCATTAGTAATATAAGGCCAGCCATCACTGCTCCATTGTATGCGGTCACACATCAATTGACGACCATTATCTATTTTCGCTTTCTGCCAGGCATGATAGAAGAACCAGTCATTACCCTCGTCATCCGTGATAATTTCGGAATTGTGTCCGGTTCCGGCAAACAGGTTATTACCCTGTAGAATTACTTCATTATAACTACTATTTTCTTTCATCACAGTACCGTTTTTACCCACATAAGGACCTTCGATATTTTTAGAACGCCCCACCACTACACGATACGTACTTCTTTCCTCTTCACAACAACTACCCGTAGAGCCAAATAGATAATAATAATTCCCGCGTTTATGAACCATGATGCCTTCTATTGAAGGACCCGCTATCTTTTCGGAAACAGCCCCTTTAATGGATAGACCGTCAGCACTTAACTCTACATAACGGATACCTCCTTCATAGCCTTTAGAAGTACTATTATAACTTCCCCAGAAAAGATACTTCTTACCATTATCTTCAAAATAACAAGGGTCGATGCACTGCATAGTACCAGAATTGTAGTCAAGAAGTTTTCCGTGATCCGTAAAAGGCCCTACAGGAGAGTCGCTGACCGCCACCCCGATACAACTATTCTTAGGCAAGTCCCAGTGCCCGAGAGTATAATAGAGCACATATTTGCCATTGATATAGTTAATGTCCGGAGCCCATAAGCGAGTGTCCGGCTGCCAGTTCGGTTTTTGCAGAAAGGCTGCCCCAGCATAAGTCCACTGTGTCATATTAGTAGATTTGTAAATCGGAATATAGATATTATCCTGTTGGGTAACATACAAATAAAAGTTCCCGTCTGCCGCATGGATTATAGTCGGATCAGGCAACTGTTTGCCGACTATAGGATTGGAGAATGAAACAGGATTAGGGGTACTCCCCCCACCCCCATTTCCA
>USSR01000021.1 GCA_900557355.1 uncultured Bacteroides sp. | reverse complement strand
TCCGTGAGATTCAAGCGTACAGGCTTTATAGGCTCTGGCAGCTTCGGCGGCAGGGGCGCCGACAGTTCCCTGGGTGTCCTTGACGCCTGCGAGGGTTTCAAGGATTACATCGGTATTTTCCTTTCCGTCGAAGGTATCATAGAGTCCTTGGTTACCATTGCCGTAGTTTTTCAGGCCGCGTAGGTCGGTACCGTAGCCGCCCCATTTGAACGTTTTATTGCCGCCTGCGTCAACGCAGTCGCTTTTGGCGATAATGAACTGGTGGCATTCGGCGCGAAGTCGGATGCCGATACGGATATACTTGGAGCGATTATTCGCGCTCATGGAGTTCCATTCGGAAGCCGTGAAAAAGACTTGTTCACCGTCTTCAATCCGAAGCGTAGCCAAAGAAAGGTCAAGAAGCGTACCTGACCATTGCATATATTTGGCGATGTCGCTTGCGGGGGTGTTTTCATTCACGGTTGTAAAACCTATTGATTTTAAGGCTTCTATCTGGTCTTGTTTATTCAAGCGCAGAAGCATGGCGTTGGCGATATTTTTATCCATTTTATTGTATAATATTAAGTTAATACTATTCGGAAGCAACAGCTCTCACATGAAGAAGGGCTGAATTTTTGTTTTGATTCGTAATACGCCCGGTATTCAGTTCGAACGCCCAGGCGGAGTTAGTATCCCAAATTGTTGATGACCAGTAGTATTTATCAGTCATCAGCATACTGTCACTACTCCAAAAGGTACGCATCATCTCATTGATTTTATCCCGGTAGCGGTACATCAGAAGCATTTGGCCAGATGAAGGAAGGAACCAGTTGGATTCATCCTCGATACCGTCACTTTCCAAAGTGTAGGCACGGTATGCACGGGCGGCTTCGGCAGCCGGCGCACCGATTACACCGCTATTGTTTTGGTCTTTCAGGCCAGTGATAATCAGGTCGGTATCTTCCTCACCCGTGAAGCAGCCGTACATGGCACCCAGTCCTTTTTGGTTCAGGCCGTCTATGGCTTTACCCTGACCGCCCCAATAGAAGGTAGTAGTCATATCGGCATTATAGCACTCCTGGGCGGCGATTACGAAGGAGTGTCCATGGGCACGGATACGAAGCCCGCGTTTGATATACAGTTGCTTATTAGCGAGCGTAAGGGAGTTCCATTCGGCAGCAGTAAAGTATGCCTTGGAGTTATCCGAAATACGATTACAGGCAAGATGCAGATCAAGCAGACCGGCGGCCCACTTGATACGTTGTCCAAATTCAGATGCGCGGGAATTCTCGGTGACATCCGAGAAGCCCACGGCGTTCAGTGCTGCCACTTGTGCCTGTTTATTCAAGCGAAGCAGCGTTGCGCTTTGTTCATTCGTCATAGTTACTTGTTGATTAAATCATTAATATCCATATTGTCTTCAGCGAAGCGTTCGAGATATTCTTCGTAGGTTTCGCCGTTATAATATTCAAGGACTTCATTGATGTTGTCCAGCGTTACGTTATCGTAGTACGGTTCTCCGCCATAAGACTCATTATTGAACCAGTTGATCAGGTCGATGTAGGCATCTATGACGGTAAGGATGACAAGGCCGTCGATACCGGATTCAAGGGATTCGATTTCATCCGTTTCACGGATAACTGTCAGTTCATACGTGCCGTTGACTACCGGTTTATCCTGTCTGTTGCCGTCCTCATCCATTCCGGCAACTCCATATTCGAGAATGGCAAGAAGCTCGGAGCCGTCAGCCTTCAGTGTCATGTTCGAGATACGGAGCATGGAAAGTTTACGGGATGCCGTTTGTGAAGCGAGGACGTCACGGAGCATCTGAATGGCGTCAAGTTTAGGCGACGTTTCAAGACGCAGGCGTTGGACGTTCGGCATGGATTCTATTTGCAGGCCGGACGGGGCGGAAAGACCTGTATAGGTCAGTTCAGGAAGACCGACAAAACGGAGGCTTGTCATTGTTGCTGGAAGAGAGATGTCATTAATCGGAGAAGTCTCTGCAAGAGTGATGTTCTCCAGTTTGCTACCGGACGCATTGATATGGGCGATACGTGGGCATTTGTCGGTGACGAGCGTAGCGATTTGTGTGTTCCGGATATCGAGTGATACGAGGAAGGGCATTTCGCCGCAGTTCAGCGAGGTAAGCGGTGCGTAAGAACCGATGGATTGTTCTGTATGGGTGTCAGAGCCCAAGATAAGGGTTTCCACAAGTTGCATGGCGGAGAAGCTCACCGTACTTGACAGGGAGATTTCAGACAGGTCGAGCAGCTTCATGCGGTCAGCCTGATAGATATACAGCAAGGCGCCTTCCTCATGTGAGAAGTTGGTGAATACATATTCTTCGCCCGCTTCAAGGAAGCAGCTTTCGGAAAGGTTGCCGCTAGCGTCATTGCCGACACCGAAGTAACCGTTTTTAGCAGCGACAATCCGGATGGTGGCGTTTGATTTGGAAGATACGCGCCCGGAAATTACACCGCTGAAGAAATCACCGGTTTGGAAATAGCCGTCACGAATACGCCAACGTCTTTCGATGAAAGACGGAAGGGCGGTAAGTCCAAGACCTTGCAGGGCATAGAAGTAAATAGCATCAGAGGTGGCGGTATAGGAGATGTATTTCCGTTCACCGTCGTAAGAACTAACCAGTTTCTGCCATTTTTTGAGCCGTTTGTCAATGAAGAAATGCGTAGCTCCTTCGGGTGAGAACGGGTGCAGGGTGACGCCGTCAATGGTCGCCTGAACGTTACGCATGGCGGCGGCAACGGTACGCAGGGAGAGTTCCGTACCGGATGAGTCAGTCCACACTACTTGCTGGAGATAGATGTTATTAAACAGAACGGAGCCGTAGCCAGCATAAGGGTTAGTGAATGTTTCATCGCTCGTCCGGTTGGGGTCCACCTCGGCGTCAACCGTGCAACCACCGTCGTTGTCCTTGCTATTGAGCGTATCACAGTCATAGATTTTATTCAGGTACATGCGCATGGCATCCTCGGAGCTGTACACACCGTCTGTTACGGAAGCATACTCTTCCAAGAACCACATCGGCTGCATATTCTTGGCGCGTTGGTCAGTGGCGGCAAGGTAGTCGGTGAAGATGTCATAACTCAAGACACTTTCTGGGCAGGCGTATTTATACAGGTTTTCCTTCCATGTTCTTTGCCAGTTCCCGCCTTTGGAGTAATCGCAGGAATCACAGAAGCGCAACCATCGGTAGAGGTTATACGGCACTTTCTTACCCAAAGCGTAATCAATGGCGAGCTGGTCATCATCGACAAGCGATTCAAAGTAGTAAGTCCATGCCGGGAAGGTATCAGCAGAGATAGTTCCGTTATCCACGAGTTTTTGAACCCATGAGGACTTGTCCGTTTTCATGGCCATCATATCCTGAACAGAACCGACGCCCTGAAACCAGTCCATACCTTGGTAGTTAAGAAGTTCGAAGCCTTCAACCGGATTCAGGATGTCACCGGTGACATTCCATTTGCCGTTTTCATACTTCATGGAACCGGACTGCTTTTTCCAGACACCATCCTGGTACCTCATTATCCGGTATGAGCTGCCACAATACAGGGAAAGCAGGTACACACTGTCCGTATCGAGGCCGTCAGTCTGTTTGAAGCGTATCTCAATTGCGTCTAAAGTTTCGTCAGGAGTACCGAAGAACTCTATGAAGTCACCATAATTCAGGCAACCTTTGTTATAGCCGGGGGTATCTTTGAAGCCGAGGGCAAACTGTTCCCCTTTGTCTTCTTTCCAGTTGCCTTTGGCATGGAAATAGACGTTTTGCAGGCTGTCATCCTTACACCGATAGGTGGCTACCGGGTGATTGGCGGTAGAGTGGTTCATCTGCAAATCTTCGATATGCAAGTCACCGCTGTCAAATGTTCCGTCAAATGCACGTTGGACAGGTGTCATATAGTTACCACCCAAGGCACGGTATGTAACGTTCATCATTTCACAGGCGCCGCAGTCGTTCGCATTGCCGGAATCGGAGTAATCGACTTTTACGGTAATGACATCGACCGGGATTGTATTATCACCGACCTGTACTTTGTTGATGGCAGCCAAGGCTATTGCACGGCGTCCTTCCTCCGTCGTATCGTCCGGATTAAGTAATATGATTCGAGTGTCCTTGTTTTTGCCTTTGCTCTTGGCGAGGTAGTAGCGTTTATTCTTTACCGGGCGTTTGGCAGAGGTGGTTCCCTGGTTGCGGGTTTGGACACTCACGGCCTTGAAGTTACGCCACGGGCGTTCGGGGTCAAAGTAATAGAGCGTGATGTATATCTTCGTACTGGTGGAAGTGGTGCCGTCCAGTGCTTCTATATCGGAGCCTTCATAGGGGCATTCGACAATGTAAGGCATACCGCGTGAATAGATTTCGGCAGCCGACGGGCGGCTTTGGGTACTACCCTCGGCTGTCTGGCTTTTAAGGATGTCCTCAAAGGCGTATTCCTTCACCATTACCTCTGTATCGGTCAGACGGACAAGGTAGTTCTTGAACGCCTGTGCCCATTCCATATAGGAGTTCCAGGCCATCATGTAATAAAGATACAAATCACCCAGTTTGCCATCCATCGTTATATACTTGGTCTGAATCAGGGAGCCGCCGCCCGGAACATAACCAAGGCAGGCGACTTCCTCACCGCTGAGGAAGAGTTTCATCATGGAATACCGTGTGCCGTCACGTTCAACGTAGTTGCTTGCAGGTTCAACAACCACGGCTACCTGTCGATAGGCGCGTTCTTCACGACGGGAAACGCCATTGTTACAGAAGATGCCGACCACCCGGCCGGTGACATAGAAGCCGGCACCGGACGTTTCGTCATAGCAGCTAAGGAGCAGGGCATCATCATCGGTCACGTTCTTGGAAGCGAAAGCGAACTGGATGGCGGCACCGTTGGATTCGATGGACGAGCCGGCAAACGGGGCATGGTTTAATGACACGCCCACATTCTCGGCTACGCGAAGGCAGTTCTCACCCAAGAATGTGCCAAAACCGTTGGTAGTCCAGTTGGCACCGTCCACTTTCATTTCATAATTACCGCTGACAATGCTATGGTCAGTTTCCTGATTGGTACGGGATGAGAAGTCAAAGTTATAGATGGCGCCTTCTTTTATGGCGGCGTCAATGGCGGAACCGCTAACTGTCACCCGGACAGGTTCGCTAGTCACGTCCTTGCATACGGCAGTATAGTTGACCGTATCGGTGCCGTCAGCCTTGTAGCCCTGCAGTTGTTGTTTGACCTGATAGGTTTTGTTACGACTGGCAGCAATTTGTGTTACCTGCACGTTATTGGCTTTCACGCTGACGGGTGAAGTCATTTCCAACGGGTCATAACAGGCAACATCAAGTTCTACGGTTTCGTACAGTCGGACTACTCCACCGTTTTTATCATCGTATCTCAAGGCGACAAGAGGTGTGGAACTATTCGGGTCAATTACCATGACAGCCGTGTAGATGACATTTCCTTTCACTCCGGATGCGACATCCGTTCCTTGGATGCGCAAGGGATAGGTACCGTGTTCTAGGCCGAGGGAAGCAGGGCGGATTACAACGGAGTGCGAGTAGTTGTCATTTACAACGGTGGTAGACAGGGATTGCCATTCACCATTAATCTTGATGTCAACCTGGGCACTGATACCTTTATCAGAGGTGTTGTTTCCGAACTTATAGAGTGGAAGGCTGAAACTTTCAGTTGTCGGAGTAAGCAGAGTTTCAGGGGTATAGTTGAGCACCTGCACACAGGTACAGGTAATATCAACAGCTGTTACATTGACATTCTTGGAACCGGTGTTGCCGCTTTCGTCAGTGGCTATCAGCTTGAATTTCCGAGTACCGGCAGCCGTAAAGTATGTGGTGAAGTCCAGTTCAAAGGAGAAGTCCTTCATGTCACCGGAAGATGCTTTGTTGACGGTTTCAGTCCAGACGGTAAGCCCGCTTTCACGGTCTACGAGTTCCAGTTTCTCAATCAGGTTGTCAGAGGATTCGACACCGTTCGAGGTCACGGAACGAATGGCGGCAAAGGTTCGTAGCGTGGAGCCGTAAGAGCCATAGACAGGTGTCGACTGGAAAGCAATGGCAACAATGGTACCACCAGTTTGACCGCCGCCACCCGTGCCGATAGCGAACTGCACTTCATCGCCAAGGGTTTCACCGGCAGCGTTCTTCATCTGAAGTTTTACAATGCCTTCTGTTTCCACGTTTACGTCGAGGTTAGCCGGAACATAGGCATAGGCGCCACCAGTTGAAAAGGCGTCCTTTCCCCCTTCCGCCGGTTCATCGGAAGTTTCAAAAACGGAACCGCCACCACCATTCCCGAAGGGTTTCCAAAGAGAAGGGGTCGCAAAATCGGACACAGCACCCTGGAACTGCCGGGTTTCCATTTCATACTCGCCTGTTTTGTAAGTAATGATGAGACCCGTTCGCTCATATTTGACGCCAGATTCCTGTTGATAGGAGACAATGGCGGCAATAGCGGTTTCAAGGGTATAGTAGCCGTCTTTCAATGGGCGGATCTCATCAACAATGACGATGGGGTGTGTTACATCGTCAGCGGGCGTGCCGCTCTTCATATCCTCAAGGGCTTGCTTATCCTCGGCGGACAAAAGGCCGGCTTGTTCAAGGGTAGCAGAAGGCAGACGGAAGCTGTCATCCGTTTCTTTACCGGTTGTTTTGGACACTTTCTTAAAATACACATCGAGATAGGAAGCGTCAGACAGGACGGAGAAAGAACCCGGTTTGATTATATCGGAAGGGATATTTTTCATTGTATCTTCCAAAGACTTTCCACGGTTGCCGGGGAAAGCTTCTTCTTCACCTTCCCCAAGAGACAACGGTTCAGGCAGACATTCAGAAGGAACTTTACTTTCTTCGTTCAAAGGAGCGATACCGTTCGCTTTTCCTATCCTTTCCTCAAAGTCATTTATTACAGAAGTCCATTTGCCCCATGCAACACTCTCATTGGAAACAATACCTATTCGTGAGATTGTACAAACTGTACCTAAATATACACCTTCGGCATTGTCTGACATGGTAGCCAGTTGTATACACGAAGTGAATGATTGACAAACCTTATTAAGCTCCAACCGTTCAATTTGTATATTTACAGGAATCTTAGACGAATCAACAGACAAAATACACCGATAATTCCCAATAGAAGAATCCCCGGAATACATTGTTTTTAATTTATCTTTAAAGCTACCAATAGTAGTAAAAGAGCCAATACTTTTAAATGGGTCAGTCAAAGGATTGGATTTATCAGACACTCCTGTTATACGTTTCAATAACTCGGCGTCTCCATCCGATAAATCTTTTGCAATCTTATTGACATTCTCCACTAATGCATCAAAATCACCATTCACCATTGAAGAATGTGTATTAAAAAAAAAATAAATAATTTTTTCCCGCCCGCCACTAACTTCAACGTACATATCTTTGGATAGCTCTGTTGTATCAGTCAGTTGCTCTATTGTAAGACTGTTTGTCTTCAACGCTTGTAACACAAGGCTAATAATCTGTTGTTTTTCTGTTTCTGTCATAATTCTCTTTTTTAATCATTTTCATATACCCATACAAGCTCAATGGTCATACCAAGATTATCTATGTCGCAATCATAGACATTATCAAGATAAAGTTGGAACTCCTTCAGAGCACCAATATCTCCACCGTTAATACCTTTCAAGACACATACACCATCCCTACTGATTACACTCCCTTCAATGAGGTTAGTATACGAATCTCCTTTATATAGTACAGCACGCAAATTTATCGAACCGTTGTCCAAATCGTTCTTTAGTCTATCCAGTCCATTAACTGTAAGTTTACCGTAACCTCTTCTACCAATATACTTGTTATCTATGTCAGTCGTCTTGATTGCAATCAAATCCCAATATGAATTTTCATCAACACCTAGGTGATGAATACTGTTGACAGTAACCATAGTATCACTATTAATAGAAACTCCAGTATTAGGAATAGCCTTAGTCATATTGATATATGCTCCGACCTCTGCAACCTCACTTTCTGAACCATACTTGATACTACGCATTCCTTCATCATCTGCTATCCTATAAGCACCGCTTTGTACACACCTCATAGCAAGCTGGTTATTCCATTCCAAAACTGGATTCATCGTTCTTACCTTCTGTAACATTTGATTGAACACAAAACTCTTCAATCCCTCTATTTGCTGGTTAAGTTCCGGAACATTACTTTCCTTTCTGGTATATCGGACACCATCAAAGTAGACGTAATTACAGCATAAGACACGATTCAATAATTCAGCAAACCACACAGGGCATCCCATCCCATTTCCAAGCGTGAATAATACTGTTGTATATTCGTGGCTGAATAGCTCAACAATATCCTCATCAGAGGTCACGAACTGCTCATTATCCACACCGAACGTCCATCCGTTATCTTTGAAACCACCAGGAACGCGAAAATCAAAAAAGTATTGCATCCCATCTATCCACCAGACAGCATCAAGACGCTGCTTATTATCTTTCATTGAATACTGAATAAGGCTGGTTTCTGATAACTCACATTCATCGTCCGTAACTTTAAAAATCTCACTCGTATTCCCATTAACTGTTACAGTATAGTATCCACATGGAAGCAATGAAATGTTATAGAAATAAAGAATCTTATCATCATTCATCTTCCATGAGCTTAATGATACAGGTGTAGATATATTACTTAAAAGATTATTAATGTAAACAATAGGCTCCTGCTCTCTGGGCGTCAAAATCAATTCAACAAAAATCCGGTCTGTACGTGCAAATAACTGCACATATTTGCTCTTCGCTCCAAACTTATCGGTAGACGGAGAAAAAAACAGTGGGGTAAACGGGCTTATAATCATATTCTAGGCTTTTGTTATTGAACGGACAAATAAATCATACTTCACTCCCTCATTTCTCTCAACCACACTACTCACCTCTTTGATGTAACCTTCGTAAACAAGGCCACCTTTTTGAATCTTAATCGTTCCATCATCTGTTTGTGGAATATCCTCATCAAAGGTTGTAAATGAAACATCTCCACAAGTGACCAAATGCTCTTCAAGTATAAAGTCATCAGTTAATTTCACATCATTGACTATAACATTGCTATTCCCATCCGAAGAAGCATAATGAAGAGAATCAGCGAACATGCCAATATACTTAGCATTAGCTTTCAACATAGCTTTCTGCCAATACATAACATTAAACATTGCATCAGGATTTAGAACACCTGCAATCTTCCAATCCGCATTCCTTTCTAGTACATATTCCGCTTTCCCAATAACCTTATTATAAGCGAGCATTGCGCCAACGATAAACACATCATTATCACTTTCGTTATCAGTAGAACTACTTCCCCTTTTCTGTGACACGATTTCCAAGCCATAAGCATCTGCACGATAAGGACTCACTAACTCTAGTGTATTGTCTGTTACTTGCAATCCAGTAGTATATTCAGCAGTAAATCGAAATTCATCACGACCATTCAAGCATTCATAATCAACTTTATCATAACCAACTTTAACTCGTGCATATATCCTAGAACTGTCTACTTTAAATTGAAAATCTGAAATGCTTCTTGATATATTCTTATTACCATTAAAAGTAAATAAGCTGTCACGATGGACAAACTTTACAATATCCCCCTCAATCTTCTGAACAAAGCCAAAACAGGCTTCCATCCAGTCTACAAACTTCGTATATGAGGTATATAATTTAGCAGACAATATCCCACGAATACTTTCGGCAGCCAAAATAAGGCAATTGTCCAACCGATTGTCTACACCGGAAGCTATCTCGCCTTTTATACCCCCTTTACCACCATTCATACTTTTGAGCAAACTATTCAGAACAGTAATAGGTTTTACCACATCTATATTGATAGGTGATGCTATTGAAGTCCATTTAACCTGTAGTGAATATTTAGAAAAATACACCTTTCCAGGTCCGTTAACATTCATATTACCTATCGGATCATGTATGACAAATTGAAGACATTCACCATCTTGAAGGTCTATTGCATAAACATCCCGATATTGTTCGGGTCTATAAGTGTCTTTTTCTGTTGTATGTGTATTTCCTGAATAATCGGTATTTATCCAACTCGCAATAGTGCTTGTGGTACCGTTCCCATCAACTTTAGCAAGTGTCAACATTACATCTCCTCTGCCTAAATAAAAGTTGAATTCGGGAGTTATATATACCTTGACTGGTTTATGCGCCCTTAAAAAAGCAGGTACAGAAGTATCTAAAGTCACAGAATTTATTTCTACAGGACTATCTGATTCTGGTAAGTCTTTTTCTACGACTTCCAATGGAAGAGACTGGAATATAGTTTTTCCTGTTATATCTCTTGAGAAATCAACATATTGCCCTCCATCTTCTAAAGAGTATCCACCACATATATAGTTCGCGTAGTAATTAAACGGTAGTCTATCATAATAAAGCTGATATGTATCTTTTATCTCATCTACCAAATACTCGTACTGTGTACCTTTATTGGCTTTTATGATACTAGCGACACTATCATCTATCAAATTAATAGAAACAGTATTTCCATCATAGGTCAATGAACCGAAATCCAGTCGGCAACTGAAGAATTCTTCATAAGTATGAGAATTAGTTATAGTATAAACAGTGATACTAGCATTAGAAGCTAGGTATTTGCTCAAATACTCCTCCAATATGAGATCATAGGCTTCTCCCACAAACTGGAATTTTGAAGTAAAGGTTCTAGTTATTCCTTCAAGTCCGGAGCGTTTACGGGAAAACTTTATTTCATCCCAATTCTGAATACAAGATTTGGGAATATCATAGGAAATACTATCAACGGTAAGTACATATTTACAAAGCATTTTAACTCCTTTTGAACGTTCACGAGCAAATATATAGAAAAAGCCAACCGGTTTTCCGATTGGCTAAATTCTTGAAAATCACGCATTACAAAACACAGATGTAAGCATCAGATTTTAAGCATATTACGAAATTATCTAGTAAAAATAGAATTTATAAGGTAACCGGAATCAACTTAAAAACTATGTATCAATATAGTCTTTATATAAGATTTTATTCACTTTCAACTTATAAACGTTATTAGGATCATAATCCATCTTAAAATACTGAACTCCTTCTCCTAAAATTTGCATTATATTCTTTACATTACTTTCAACGCATCTATAACCGAAATAAATCGCTTCAATCATAGAGTTCTTATCAAGAGGAATTTGAAGATGATCATCTTTACAGCTTGGGTCATAACTAATTAATCTTATTTCATTTTCATATTTCCATTCTGTAGATTTCCATATAAACAAACTATTTGTATCTTTCTTTTTAGTTAAAATATCACATTTCTCATTTTTAGAGAGATAATGCACCCTCTTTAAATATTTATGAGAATAACCATTACCCTGAGCCTGTTTTATAAATACCGTTGAAAGTTTATATCTAATACAAAAACCTTTATGAGCATCAGCATAATGAGACCACATGACCACCTTTCTTATTAGGTTATTATCTAAACTTAATTTTTTATTTCCGACAAAACTTCTAATTTTAAAATATTGAAAAGAGTCACTGAAAGGCTTTATATGAGCATTATTTTTACAAATTCTATTCAAATTACTTTCACTTGACCACAAAAGAAATAGACTATCAAAGGGGTCATTCATTTTAGAAGGATGACACACTGTTATAGTATTTGATATTAAATCAGACAAAGAATAAATACTCACACTTCTAAATGAATAAACAATTCCTGACTTTACACCGTCAAAATCAGACTTTAATTGGATAGAATAATACTGTGACTTTATGTAAAATTCAGTCGCTTTATCTTGTTCACCTAGGATTGCATATATTTCTCCTGCAGCTCTATAAACATATGCTTGCAAAGAAGGGAAAAAAGTTCCCAACTCACACTTTAAATCATTTTCATCATACGCTTCAATCATATGAATAGAAGTATTAATTTCTATCATTGCGTTAGATAAATCTTGCTTATCCAAATACACACGTGCTTTCAAATAATGTGCCTGATAACAATCTATATCATCCAACCTAGAAAAATACTCTTCTTGCGTTATTTTAGAACCATAAAATTCATTAGCAAGTACCTCCAATTCATTTGTGGTTATTATTTTTTCATCCATTATAGTTTATAAAAAAATTATTCAAAATTAAATATTCAAACATAATATATTTTCGTGATATTATAAAGTTAATTCTCTAATAAGTCACACTATTAATATTTGAATTCTTGAAGTAGCATTTTCCGACCAGAAGAAATACGACTTCTTACAGTTCCAACAGGAATGTTCAGGATTTCACTTATCTCATCATATGAATACCCACTAGCATAATACATCACACTATCAATACAACGGGATTTTTTAGCACACCGTTGTATTGTGGAAACCAAATCATCAAACAGTATTGAATGAGCTGTACAGTTAGAAATGGCACTTCCGTCTACCATATCAAGCCCTGTAAAATGTATAAGGGAATTTCTATTGTATCTTATTATATAAGTATTCCTCATTATAATAAGGCACCACGGTTGAAGTGGTTTAGAACAATCAAATTTATCACGATTCACAAGTAGCTTATAAACTGTATCACCGGCTAAGTCTTCAGCATCTTGCATGGAACAGCAGAATTTTCTTGCCACCTTTAATATCCAAGGATATATTTCTGATAATTCCTTTTCAAAGTCCATTGTCAGCCCTCCTTATTAGGTGTATCTTCGGTTCGCCATTAATGCACCTTTCCACATATTTCCGGTGCATGATACTTTGTTCGTGCATTTCCTTAGCAGAACGCTCGATTGAACTAATAAGAGTGCCTATATCGGGGGGCAATAAGGCAATCATTTTTTTTACCTCGGACACTTCTGCCGTTATCCGATTACACTTCGTCTCTAATGTACGTAATTCTGACAATAAAACATTGTATAAATGCCTATTTATACAATGGATGCTGTTTTTTCTATTCATAAAAAAGTCGTTTGTGATTCTAAAGGAGATGTACAAACGACTGTATGAAATAATTCGCTTTAATTAAAAATTAATCGAATTACAGCATATATGTAATACCAATATTATCATGTGCTTCTTTTTCTGATCGATATTTCAACATCAGCTTGATGAACGATATTCGCATAGACAGCAGCATTAATTACGCGGGAATCAATACTCATTTTAAAGAATGTCATTAGAAAAGCAATCTCTGCATCAAAAGAAGAACGAATTTGTTCAGGAGTAGCCTTACTTCCTTTATGTTCCTCACTGCGTCTCTCCTCATTCCGTTTTTGCTCAAAAATTGCAGAATGAAGTAAATAATCAAGCTTCGATATAACTTGCTCATCACTCATATCCCGGATATCTACATTTAGTTGGCCCAACACCTGACGAACATCATCATAAAAGCCAAGAGAAACAAGAGTCTGACATATACGAAGGCTCAATAGTTTGGCACGTTCCTTCACCATATCCTCTTTGTCCATAATCATAGCCTGCATACCTGAAGGATTAACAATGCTTCTGTATTCGATAATTAATTTAGATGCCATCTCTTTAAGCATGCTTTCAGACACAGATCCGCGACCCGAAAGCAAACAAGCATAGTTTCCACATGAAAGCTCAATGAAATCATTCAATGTTATCTGATTTAATCTTTCAATCATAGCTATTTCAGTTTAGACAACTTATACAGTTCAAAATCACGGTTAGACGCATCCTGACGCTGCATTTTAAGACTCTTCATCAAAAGGAGATTTGTTCTATCAACTCTTTTTTCTAATCGGGAATAATCATTGAAAACAATGGTGTCACCGGAAGAAGATGCAAAATATGTCGGTGAAAATGTAGGAAAGTCCCAATCCGGCATATCAAAATTAGAGATATCTACCTTATCAACATCAGGAAAGACTTGTGCACCTTTAGGAATATCAACTAAAGTTGGAGCATCAGGAGTAATCCATGCTTTTCCAGAATACATGATAACCTCATGTTTACCAGCATCACCAACTAAAGCGGTACCGCCAGGATGCCTATCATTACCTTTAGTACCGTCTGCATAGGAAGGAATAGGAGTTGCAAGAATAGTTGCAACCTGAATTGCTCCCATGGCACCAATAACAATAGATAAAGGAATATTCGGTAAAGCTTCAGTTATTGCCAGTGCAGTGGCTATTCCAGCTTGAGCGACACTAGTCGCCTTTTCCCAAATGGCTTGTTTACGTGCCATTTCTTGTTTTTGTTTTTCTAGTTCAGCATTTTTTGCTTCTGTCAAAGATTTTGCAGCACGTTTACGCGCTTCTGCTTCTTCTTCGGAAATAGCACCTGACTCTGCCAGTTTATCAACCCGTTCAACATCTTTATCATATTTTTCATCATTAGCATCCTGCTCTTCCTCTATCTTATCAATTTGAGCATCATAAAGTGTAGAAACAAGATTTCCAATAGTCCCTACAGCTTGTGATGCAGTTTGCAACCATTTTTTGAGATTCTTTTGGCGTTCTTTTAACGCTTTATCTTCAGCTTTAGTAATATTTTGAATAGCACTTATCTGTAATTCTGCCTCCTTTTTAGCGAGAGCAGCCTTCAAAACATACAACTGAGTAACAATCTTAGTACGTTCTTCAGCAGTAATATTCTCAACGGTTAATTCCAGTTCCAAAGCTTCAATCGCTGCTTCAGTAGTCTTATGTGCATATTCAAGTTGTAAATTGTATTCCTCTATCGCATATTGCTCTTCTGTTATTAGCTTGGATGCTAACTTCTTTTTAAGAGCAAGCATATCCATTACATACGCAGCGTCACGTATCTCTTGCTCATGGGCTGCATTTTCCGCAATCAATGCTACCTGATCAGAAGCATACTTTCCGTAAATCTCTTGTTTTTTCCTAGCATATTTTTCATCTATCAATATTACATCTTCACCTGTTTTCTCTGCTGCATCAATTTCTGCTTCACGTTGCAATTCTAACTGGTGCAATTTCAAATCAAGTTCTTCCTGGGACCCCTTTTTTACAACAGCAAGAGCGTTCTCAACATCCTTCTTCTCACGATCAGAATTATACTTAATAGTAAACTCATCTAGCCTTTCCTGCATTTCCTTAGCTAAATTCTGACGTGTAGCAATTTCCTCTTTGCTATTACCCTTGACGGCAGCAATCTTCTTCGAGTAAGCAACACCAATTTTAGCAAGTTCTTTCTCCAGTCCCTCATCCATAAGAGCTAGTTCTGACTCCTGATAAGTTTCATGAATTTTCAGCTTCTCTTTGAGAGCTTTTTCCTGTTCACGTTTTTCTTTATCAGTAAGGACTGTTATACCTGAACCATTTTTGTCGTTACCCTTTGGACGGAACTTTTCTGCAATCACATCAAGTCCACGATTAAACTCATCGCTAGATGCTATTTTGAATAAGTTTTTAGAAAATTCCAACTGAGCCTTATCCGCTTTTTCTGCTTCCGACGTGTAATAGCCAAACATTTTAGCAGCACCATTCTTTATCCAAGACATATCTTCAAACTCTGATGTTGCATATTGAGCACGAGTTTTCATCCGTTTTAAAGCTTCTCTCTCTTGGGCCGTTACTTCAATACGTTTATTTTTCATTTGAATAACAGCTTTTGTGTATGCTTGTTCCTCTGTATCACCAGCATCAATAAGCCTCTTATATTCTGCCTGAAAATCTTTTTCTACTTCCAATAACTTTTTGTTCGCATCTTTTTTTGCAAGTGTTCTAAAATTATAATCTATCTTTTCTATTTTTTCTTCAGGAGATTTCAAATCATTGGCGATACCTCTTATTTTATCAGCCATCCAATTAAGAAACTCCTTAGCAGGTCCCGTTGACTCGGAGAAAGAAAGCATAAACGCTTCCCATGCTGAAGATAAGTTAGCAAGAGCTCCATGAACATTATCTCCCATCGTGTGAGCCATATCGCCCAATTCACGTTCTACACCAGTAATCTGTTCTCTAAGTGGTAATATTTTATCAACAGCGGTGAGAAAGGCATTAAAAGCGGCAACACTACGCTTATCAGTTAATTCAAGAGTAGTATTCAAGTCTACCCCTTTTTCTTTTAGCGATTTCAATCCTTCAACTAACTCAGGCAATGTTTTAACGGGCTTACCTAACGCCTTTGCCAGCTTTCCATTACTATCAGCTAAATTTAGAAAAACATTACGGGTAGCAGTAGCAGCCATTGAAGCATCAAAGCCGGCATCCGATAATTTACCCAACAAAGCCAAAGTATCTTCAATACTGAAATTAAAGGCTTTTGCAACCGGTCCAACAATTGGTAATGCAGTAGCGAGATATGAAAACGACAATGCGCTTTTGGTTGTTGCGACAGCCATCGCAGACACATATCTTTCAGTTTCTCTTGTATCAGCATTAAACATACGAAGAGAAGCACCTGCCAATGAAGCCGCATCTGCTAATTCTGCCCCGGTAGCTTGTGCAAATTTTAGAACGTGCTCTGTTGCATCTAATATTTCTTTTCGAGTAAAACCTAGTTTAGCAAGTTCTATTTGCAAATCCGTAGCTTCGGATGCAGTGTATTTCGTTGTAGCACCCAAACGTTGAGCATCCGCAGTTAACTCCTTCACTTTATCAGAAGTGGTTCCTAATATTGCAGCAAGCCTACTATTAGCTAATTCAAATTTAACAATATCACCTACTCCTTCACGCAGTTTTGTAAATAAAGCAACAACTCCACTAACAACAGCTTGTGCACCAATATATCCAGCAGCCCACCCTTTCAATCCTGCACCAACTTTGTTTAGCCCAGGAGCCATCTCCGTTTTAAGCATCATTCCAGCATTCCGGGCAATAATTCCCATGTTCTGCATGGACTTATTACCGTTCTGTATTTCAATCCATGCCGCCTTTACTTCTTCCCGATATGCACCAATGGTCATTTTCTGTTGACTATATCGATCGGAATTTCGCTTTATGTAATCAGTGTTGATTCCAATAGTAGAATTAAGACGGGCAAGTGTACGAATATAGTTTTCATCCGTATCTTTCAAAACATCAACAGCCTTTTGTAGCTGCTTATTCATTTCCTTTGCTTGTGAACGGCTATGTACTTCCTGATTAGTCAAGGTAATAGCAGTTCTGATAAGTTTTAAACGTTCTTCTTCAGATAAAACAGCTTTCTTACGAGTAGTATTACCGGCATTCTGCGCTTTTGTCAAGTTAGCTTCCGCTTTAACAGCCTTTTCCAAGGACGCAGCATTATCCGAGTTTGCCTTGGTTAGTTTCTTCAATTCAGCAGCAGATAATTTCTCTACATTTAGCTTTTCCTCTATCTTCTTACTGACAGTTTGAGTTATTTCAGACTGTTTTCTAAGAGCCTCGGTTAATTCAGCAGATGCAGAGCCAGCCGTTTTTGCTTGGGTATTATAAAGATTACTCAACTTTTCAAGATCAGCAACGCCTTCTACATTTAGTTTCAAACCTTTTGCTAATTCTTTGGCCGCATTAACATAATCAGCCCTCACACGCTCAATAGTATTATCAAGCTCCACCAATTTCTGCAAATCGTTCTCATCAACGAAATCTTTTAATTTTAAATCTGCCATAATTACAGGTAATGTCTATATTCAACAATCTTTCCTTTTATCTCAACTCCTAGTTTATCAAAAGCATAGGTACCATCTTCTTTCTGATAAACGACATACATGCAACCATCCAAGACAGCTGCTTTCTTTGCAAGATCACTGATACGTTCCAGTTCACTCTGCATCTTTTTTATTTCGCAACTACAAGCCATTTTCTACCGATATCCACATTCTGAAAAGAAACGTTCCATCCAGGGACGGAGATACATAATATTAAAGTACTCTTTAGCTGTATCACCAATGCCTAAAATCTGCTCACCGTATTTCTTCTCAATAGAACTACCGTCCGTAAATCCTTTCGTTGAGAATCGAAGCCCGGAATCAATTCTATCGGCAGTTATGCTATCATAGAAAGTACCAGTAATAAAGAGGTTAGGTACCTCAACCGGACGCGGTGGCAAATAAAGCATCTCACTTCTAAGAGGTGGAGTTATCCTCTCCTTCCATCGTTTATATTGTTCCGCACGGTTCTGCCAGGGACCGGGCTCGTTAAAATAGGTGTCAGTATCATAATCAGGATTCAATAGATGTTCAGTACCGTCCAGACCGGAATATAATTGCTCCTGAATGCAATCAACGAGCACATTCTTATGTTCTTCCATACACCTAATACATTCCTCTTCAAACCCGGATGCAATGGAATGAATAACTCTATGTAATTCATCAAAATCTGCCATACAGTAAAAATATAACGGGCCGGGCTGTAATCACACCCCAGCCCGTCGGTTACTTAGTTATCGCATCGTACACTTCCGAGAGCTTCTTCTTGCGGTCAGCTTCCTTCAGTTCCTGCCACACGACTTTAATGTGCGCATTAATAAACTCTTCCTTCGTCATGCCCTTCACAGCAACCTCGACGAACGTAACATTATCTACCTTCATGACACCTGCTCAATACCTCTGATTCCTTTTTCATACAATACAGAAGGAGCTTTCAACGAAGGAACCGCCCCAGCTTTAGGAACAATGGTAATGATACCATCCGAATACGTAGCAGAAGTTACGTTATTCATAACTTCAGCAGCACCATCAGCAATAAGACTGCCAAATTCTTCTGTACGGTCATAACCACCAACAACTTCAACTATTTTGTAAGTATTTTCGGCCTCCAACTTTTGAAACACAACATCAACCAAGCCTTTAACGAAATTCTTGGGATTGAAGTCTAACTGCACGTAGTCAAAGTGCAATTGGCTGTCTTCCACATCTTCATGTGAAAAACTAACAGTCATCGCAGACTTAGCACTACTGGTCGGGTACTGTGTCACGGTCGGATAAACAGTAGACATCGGAATACCGGCAAGGATATCAGTGTCATCATTATAACCGATCAACATATTATCCTGATTCCAAAAGTAAACGTCCCATCCTTTATTGGCACATTTCAGAAGCTGGGCATTCAAAACCTCATCAAATTTCTTCAAAGTGAAGGTGTCTGTTTGAGCGCTAAGCCCGTTGTATTCACTTGCACCGTACCCTACAGGATTAACTTGAGGCTCTCCACCATTCTTGGCATACTCCAGGAATGGCAAAATAGGGTAAATACGCCCGGGACGGTCTGCATGGCACAATTCGAGCAACTTCTCACCTGTTATATCAGCAGGGAGTTTGACACCATGTTCTGTCAAGATAGCACCTTTGACCTTTTTCCAGTCAATGCTACAAGCAGAACTACCAGTGTTCATCCGGGAACCCTTACACGTTCTAATCTTTCTCATTTTCTTCTACAATTAAGATTATTAATTTTTATTTCCATCGAGCGTATATTTATGGCATCAATCGGCTCGCTCACAGCCTCACCGGAATCTGTATAGGCTCCGTATCTGCCATATGAATAGTTTTCTGAATAACTATGTTTCACTTTTTCGTCATAGTCGCAGTCGAACCGAGAATCTTCATATAATACTTCCAATAAACGTTTATAGATTGGCCGAAGGATATTTTTAAAAGATGTGGTTCTGCGCATCTCATTGCTCCACTCTTTACAAGAAGAACATGCTATAATTAACGAAACCTTTGCTTTTGAAAAATAATCCGCATCACCTCTATCCTCACTAATTGGAGTGAATAGTGCAACCAATGGAAACTTCCTTTCAGACTGGGCAGAAGACTTACTGTATTCATCTAAAATATCTTTGATATATTGACTGCTACCGAAGATGTAATTCAACCTTGGGGACTTCATAACTTTAGTTCCCCCTTTCCCATTTGGATAGAGAATTTCAAGCCCTTCTGGAAGTTCCTTTACAATCTCCTCAAACAGTTCTGTTATATCTAAATCTATCATAAATTGAAAGCATTAATTGGGGTCAAAAGATTCTTGGTTATTTTCACATCGAAAGGACAATCATTCGACATAGCCCATTCAACAAACTGTTTATTCTTCTCTACCATGCTATTCCATGTGCTTACTTGTCTCTTCAAAGGAGCTATATATTCATTAGCACATTTCAAACGGACAAGCCCGGTTATTGTAGCCTGGGTGTTTGCGTCACGAAGAATATGATAAAAGACATAGTCAGCGAACGGTTCACACAGCTTCTCGCATAATACTGCATATCCGGACTGGGGGGCTTCCTTCTCTTCTGAAATATCAACTTCATCTGAAGAATCTTCCTTTTCCCGTTCAATAAGCTCCAAATAATCTGTGATAGCTTGGGAAAGAGTCACACCAACAACATTCCGGAGAAATTCGGGCTGAAATGCCTTAATATACCCATTTATCACCTCATTCACAGCAAGAGATTGGGGCGAAGGCATTTCAGCGACCGAAACATTCTCAATATGCCTGGGACCTGACATAAAATATGAAACATCAATCAACATAGCGATAGTTATTTAGAAGTCTTGCCTTTCCCGGTTTTCTTTTCATCTTCTACGGAAACGGCTTTATCATCTGTAACAGTTACCTCCTTGGCATCTTCCTCTTGCAAATCTTTTGAATCGGCAACCGGAAGATTCTTTTCATCAGAAGGCACCTGTACTTCAAGTTCTGCAATGCGAGCTTTCATTGTTTCACGCTCTTCTGTCAGTTCAACAATTGTCTTATCTTTCTCTGCAATGGATGCAGTAAGCCTGCCAATCTCTTCATTTTTTTCTGCAAGCATACATTCCAATGTCTTTCGGGCATCTTCTTCTGTAACAAGACCACATTCGGAAATAGGGATGAGTTGAATCATCCCTCTATTAATCCGAATGCGTTGCTCTTTAAGCACATTGGTTACATCCTTATCGTTACCTCTAAGTATGTAATCCATAATCCTACGCTTTAGTTATTGCAGTCTTCAATGCGGCCAAATCCCCATAAGCGAAAGCCCACGGCATATAAATCGGGAAGATAACTTCTTCTTGTGCCATCAGCACAACCTCATTGCAAAGCTTGGTCTCCACATCTTCAGCCCATTCAAGTGTCAAAGTGGTATAATCAACCAAATTTGCGGCTTGGTTAAAGTCACCTAAAAGATACTTACCTGGAAGAATACCACCATACTCGATAATCGGACGACCGGCAATATATTTCACCCCATCAACCATTTTAACGATACCAAGATTACGTCCTGTCGTATCTTTTTCTGATTCCATACCGTTAACAGTCATTGGATTTAGAATAATAGCATTCGGAAAATACTGGGCATATGTCATTGCGGCGAAAGCTGTTTTCACTACATCTTCAGAGTTGGGTTCCTCAATGTTCTTAAAGCCGGCTTCATGAACACTGAATGTCATTTTATCCGTAGCCGTTTCAGCACCGGAGAACGCGACACCAGGAATAAGGATACGACCATCTTCCATTTTCACAAGAGCGTGTGTTTTGTTCAGTTCTGTAAGAACAGCGGCACCAGCGAACGTGATACTCATTCCATCAAGAATCAAATCCTGTGGTTCTGCAAACTCTACAATCACATCCTTATCACCGTTATATCCGGTAATAGCTTTTACAGCACCGGCGGCACCTGTAACAATGGCTGTACTGATAATCTTCTCTACAGAAGTCACCCCAGTATTATTAATAATACCAAGCAAATTCTCACCATTACCGTCACCAAACAAGATGTTCCAGTCTTCTGCCATCCAAACAGCTTCAGGAAGCATGTTCAAGATGTAGGAACGAATGTACACTCTTGATTTCAACATACGTTTTGAGATACGGATATGAGTACCAAGGCGCTTAGTTCCTGTCTGTATCTCTTTTACCTTGATGCTTGATTCAGGCAAACGCCCATTCTCTGTTACAAAACGGGCATTGCGGTTGAAAGCATATACTTGTGCATAGGCAAGTTGAGGGTATGCAGGATCAGCAGTCAACGTCGTTAATACATCACGCATATGCAACTTTTTGTTGGCAACCTGAGTCACAACACGTTTCTGTTGTTGAGTAATCAACAAATCACCGGTGTAATTGTCAGTCATGGAAACGACATCTTTCAAGGAGAAGCCGTCAAATTCTCCTGATTTGCGTGTTTTTCCTTCTGCGAAATCTCTGAATTTTTCAGAATCAAGCATCTCGTTCAACTTCTCATCGAACTTGTTGATAGTATCCATAGAAAGACCTTTCTGCTTCATTTTCTCGATACTTTCACCTAGAGTTTTAACTTGTTCTACAAGTTGCTCGTTGTCCTTTACCAATTGCTGGAACTTTTCTCCATCATAGGCTTTCAATAGATTATTGATGTCACCAAACTGTTTCGTTACCTCCTCCGGTGAGGCAAATCCTTCAAGTGACTTGTTAACTACTTCACACATCATGCCGACAATGTTTTCCATGAAAGTTTTCTGTTCTGCCGGCAGACCGTCTGTTTTCAGATTAAAATCTGATACTGTAAATTT
>USSR01000020.1 GCA_900557355.1 uncultured Bacteroides sp. | reverse complement strand
CAAAATGTGATAAGGTGGTAGAGTGATCTATCACTCTACCACCTTATCACTCTTTTATTCCTTTCTGGTAGGTTGCGGTCCCATATAAGAACGCTTCATACCACCAAAGTCCAATACAACCTTCTGCAAAACGGTTCCGGCATCTCCACAGATGATTTTCACTGTATGCTTGCCCGGCTTGTCTATATGAAGGGTCGTCTTATTGATCCTGCAATTCTTCAATACGCTCTCATACCAGATCTGAGCATATTCAAAGGAAGAAGTAGACGGATTCATAACGGGACCCTCATCGATACATACGCCATATTTAGTCTCAACATTAGTTGCTTCATGTCCGGCATATCCTCTATCCTTGCTTATGGGGAAGGTAGGAAGTACATAGGTGTAAACATCTACCGATCCCTGTTCAAAAGTATAGAAATCATATTCCAGACGCGGTGTATTACGTCCCGCCGTACGCTGTGCCTTTGCCATAGGATTACCCAACTGAACAGCTGTATTCTCAAATCCCAGGTTCGGAATCACAATCATCTTAATATCATCATTCTCTACCTTACGGTGGAAACTTGCCGCATCCATCGCAACATACCCATTGTTCTCTACAAACAGAGTGTCCATTTCGGCCAATGAAGGAGATGTAGGATTAAAGACGGAGATATAAACAGTTTCTTTCTCACCACGGTCGGACATAATATCCAATGTACCAAGGATTCTTTCACCAGCCGGAACCTTTGCCCAGTCGATGGAAACTTCAATACGCTCTTCGGTAGCTGTCTCTCCGGACTTCTTGCTTACCAAAATCCAATCGTTTGTTACAGATGTTTTCCATTTCAACGGAGTAGCACCTTTATTGAATACATCTATATAGTAAGATTGGCGCAGGTAAGTATTGAAACATGGCAATGGATGGAAGCTTTGCAGACCTTTCAATACTGCCTCACCCTCGGTCATTACACCCAGAGAGGCTGTAGGTGCCAGTTCAACATCTCTCAACTTCGGAAGTTCAAAATAAGCAGCCGCAAATCCTTGCTTCATGGTCATCACATGATTCCATTTACCGTCGAGCAGTGAGTTATATCCTTTGGTTATAACTTCCAGACTGTCATAACAAGCTTTTGCTGATTTCTTCAAATCCTTAGCCGATGCTCTTTGCTGAATAGCATACCAACGGTTTCTTTGTCCGTCCAGTACCATTCTGTTCAACAATTCGCATCCCTTTACCGGATAATATAATGACTGATAGAAACATGCTTTCTGTTTCTCATCGGACATATTATTCAGAATATTCTCTACGATACTTCCAATACGGCGGTATTCGCTCAAACGGTTGTCCACTTCACGATAGTTGGTCAGTGAGAAGTCCGTATCCGTATTCCGCTCTCTACCATGTTTATCAGTCGTCCACTGGTAACCCCATCCCATGAATTCGGGTTTACGTGCAAAAGCCAGCTTATAGAAAGAATTGACTACATCCTGATACTCATTGCGGTATTGGTCGCCCAACATTCCACACAACCATTCTGTACGATAATTGGCTGCTCTTTCAAAGTTGAAAGCATCAATATCGAAAGCCATTGTCAGGAAGTAATCCACTGCGAATTCACATGACTTAATGTCACCGGCATTCAGTAACCAGATGCGGTCGGCTGTTGCATCATAGGCTTTACGAAGTTCTTCGTACATCAATGTAGGAGAAACCGTATTCATCCAAAGGTGATCGTGAGGCTTGCCAAGATAAGAAGAGTGGTAATATACACCCGAACGACCCGAACGTTTCTGTTCTTTCGGACTGCTCAGACGCTTCATATAACCGTAATTATCATCCGGCCAAATGATAGTTACATCATCCGGTAGTTCCAAACCTTCATCATATACGTCCAGTACCTCCTTATAAGGAGTAAATGCCTGGGGAATTTCTTCTCCCGGTTTACCGATTGCATCGATCAACATCTGTCTTTGCGCCATCAGAGCTTCCTGAAGCATATCCTTTCTATCACCCATATCGTTGCTTGCATTCATGGCTCTGTCATGCAGTCCGCGCAATGCCAGCGTATATACATTTTCAAAAGGAGCGCATTCCTTCACACGGACATTGAGCACGCTGTCTACACCTTTTTTATTATTGATGTAATCCCATTCACCCATCTTATCGCGTTTCCATTCACTTGCCGTATTAAACAATAGCGGTTCACAGTGGGAAGCTCCCATAAGGATAGCAAAGCGGTCTGCAACCACTCTATTCTCAGGAATGCGGTGAAATGCCATAGATGCATCGTGCATAGCCGGACACAAATAGTTGGCCTGAAGCCGAAGCAAAAGCTCACAAACTTTGGCATAAGTCCGAGGACCGAAATTGCCCAATTCTTTCTCGAAGTTATCTCTTGACCAACGGTAAAGTCCCCAGTCTTCATCATTGATGAAGATACCTCTGTACTTCACTGTAGGCTCTTTAGAAATATACTTGTCTACTCTCAGGTGTAACTGGTCTTTCTTTATGATAGGAGCATCCGCCCACCAGTACCAAGGAGACACACCGATAGTTCTTGATACAGAAAGCAACCCGTAAGCAGTACCTCTGCGGTCGCTACCTATAATTACCAACGCTTTGTCCACACCCGGAAGCGGATTGCGCACAAGCTGTACCAGATAGCTTTCCCAACGATTCTTCAAAGGTTCTATATCCAGTTTCTTCTTTGCAATCATCTGGTCGATCCACTCATTATAACCCAAGGTGCCGATGATAATACAGTTCTTTTGAGGCGCTTCTTTGGTAGTAGCAACGCCCAAAAGCTGTCCACTCACCTCTTTCACATCATTTGCAAATAGTCCTGCCGTAGTCTTTACAACTTCAAAGTCTTTTGCGTCATAGTACACGCAGGCTTTATCCTTCTTGCCAACGAGACTAAACACGTTAGATCCGCTACTATTCTGTGATAGCGAAACCTGAGCCAGTGCTGCCGAGGAACTCAGCAGCAACATGCCTCCTAATAAAATAGATTTAAAAATTCTCATGCTTTATCAATAATTATGAATTATTTCTCCATCAGGGCAACTACACACCAAAGGTAAGGACCTTGTGCATGAAAATCACCGGTACGACGCGGACGATCATAGTAGTATTGCTTGTCGTTCTTCTTATTGGTACCTACGCAAATCTCTCTTACCTGATTCTTCTCGGTCAGATAATTCACTAAAGCCATCCATGCCTTGCGAGCTGCGGGCGCATACTCTTTGGCATCCAGCCAACCGTTCTTTACACCCGTAATAAAAGCAAAAGTAAACATAGCAGAGCCTGATGTTTCAGTCCAGCATTCAGGATCATCCAGCAATTGGTTCCACAGTCCTTCCGGATTCTGATATTCCTTCAGACTCTTCATCATAGTCAGATAACCTTCCATGATGCGGGGACGGTCTTTGTGATTCTTAGGTAAGTAACGAAGCAACTCTGTCATACCTGCTGCCATCCATCCGTTTCCACGTCCCCAGTAGAAGGGCACATCTGGTGCATGATAGAAGAGACCATTGGGACGTTGTAATTCATCCAGATACATCACCATTTCTTTAGCTGCACGATCTATATATTTGCTGTCATTGGTCACTTTGTAGGCATGCGTCTGCACAATAGTAATCATATACATATCGTCAATCCAAAGGCGTGTTTGCCATGAATAACCCTTCTCCGCCCACGCTTTCTCTTCAGGTTTAGCATCTTCGGGAACTTCCCATTGAGTATCAGCATAAGGCAATCCCACTTCTTTATAGCGTTCATCCTTCGTCACCCAATAAAGTTCCAAAGGCAAGCTGCCGAACATGTTTAAATCGACATGATTCTTGATAGGCAACAGTGCCTTTTCAGTAGTAAACAAATGCTCAAACCGGGCTTGCAAAAGCTTGATAAGTGCTTTATCTTTAGCTGCTGCCGCATATTTAAGAGAACCGTTCCAATAGAAGGTTTCGGGATAACCAATCCATTTTCCGGCATGTAATGCATGTTTCTCGGTTACAAAACGATAGGAAATGCGTCTACCGATTTCATCGGGGGTATACCCTTCGGGAAAATTCTTCAGCAGACTCTTCTGAGCAATTAATAACTGAAAAGAAAATAATAATAATAATAATGTAAATGCTTTCTTGTACATAACAATTTGGTTCTATCTGTTAAAACTATAATAATTCACACTCTTTGAGGTATCCGATACCACTACTTCACTTTCAATAGCCGCTTTATATCATCACATATAGCCACTGCCACTTTAGAGTCTGCACAGCCGTAATAAAGATATAGCTTCTTCTTATAATAGGCCAATCCTTCGATAAAAACGGTTCCGTCTTTATACTGTCCGCTCTTCTCAAAAGGAGCTTCAGGCATGAAGAAAGGTTTGTCCAAGCGGCCCAATACTTTATAAGGATCTTTGGAATCGAGCAGAAGTTGACCTGCACAGTAAGCGCCTGCCGGATAGTTGACATCCCCTCTCTTCTTGTCATTCTTGCCATTATACATCAATACAATGCCTTGTTTGGTACGGATGGCAGGAGGACCACATTCAGTCATCTGGCTATCAAAGTATCCGTTACGCGGCTTGGCTATCTTCAATAATTCATTGTTCTCATCCAGTACAGGATACCAGTCCGTCAGGTTATCGGAAGTAGCTGCGTGTACGGCATATTCTCCCCAATACATGAAGTACTTGCCATCCACTTTATCGATAACCAGTTTTCCACCTTTCACCTTCGTAAGAATAGAAGCTGACTTCGTTGCTATTCTGGCAAAACGACCGTCATATGCCTTCTCAAAAGCAAGGCCATGCTTAGTCCAGTTTTTCAGATCCTTGGAAGTAGCCACAGCAAGACGGGGAGTCTTCCGGTTCCATGCTGTATAAAGCATTACATACAGTCCGTCTTCGGTCATTGCTACCCGCGGGTCTTCACAACCACCCGGACATTCGATGCTTTCAAATTCATCTCCACCGGGAAAAAGTACCGGACTGTCCAGTCTCTTCATAGTCACTCCATCCGCACTCTCGGCATAACCTATACGGGAAGTTCTTTTACCTATACCTTGTGCTGAATTATCTTCGGCACGGTAAAGCACAACAATCTTTCCGTCTTTCACGGTGGCAGCTGGATTGAAGACATCACTCTCCTCCCACTTCACCTGTTCTTTTCGCATCGGGCAATGGAAAGAGGCGGGTTGTGGTACCAATACAGGGTTAACTCCCTCAGGACGTAAGAACGGGCCAATCACCCAACTCTCTTGTGGTTTCTTGTCGGTATCATCTGAAGAAGGCAGAGTAGAAAAACTACTAAACGACAGAACTCCTATCAGACCCATTATTAGTTTTAATTTCATTTTATTTCTTTGTTTTACATGGTTAAAGTTATCGTTTTACTGACAAATACGCTTATAAATCATGGTCAGAACTTCCAGTCTGGATGTCTTTCCGAGAGTAGCTTTGGGCTTAAACCCACATAATGCACTCCATTCCTGTAGCGTTCCTTCATCAATCGCTCCGTGCAAATTAGCATTCCATTCGGGCAGATATCCTCTCAGCCCCATATATTGCGCCAAGCGGAAGTTAGGATCTTCCGGTCGTAAATCACGAAAGTAGATCAACGTTGCTTTCTGGTCCACCAACAAATCTTGTAATCTGGACATATCTACATCCTGTACAGGCACTTTGCAGTCAATTGCCAACGAAGCAGCAATACCTGCCGCCTGTCCCAACGCCATCCAGCAAGGCTCCATACGCAATGTGGAGAAACCGATATGCGAGCCGGATACAGGTACAGGTAACAGCAAATTTTCTACATTTCGGGGTAGAATAACCCCCAATGGTACCGTATAGACAGCTGTAGGATAGCTAATAAATCCATCCAAGTGTGCTCTCCCAGCTTCCCTTTTCCTGGCAGCATGTGAATCGAGTGCATAATGACTGGCTGTCACACTATTAGCATGCAAAGGTGGGCGCTCACCCGATGCTGTGGGCAAAGCATCCTTAGCAGTGAAGAAATAAACTCCATCAAAGCGTCTTCCTTCGCGTACATAAACCTGCCGGGGAAAATATTCATTATCTTGATATTCATCTTTAGCCAATCCCCATTCCAACATTGCTTTACGGAAATGTTCCGGTAATTCCGGATCATTCTGAGCAAACCAGAATAGCCCCAATGTATAATCTTTTAAACGTTTGGCAAACTTATCTCTCCACTCCCAGGATGAAGTGGGCCACGGCCAATTCTCCTCAGGCAAATCGGTAGAAATAAATGCAGCATGCTGGTTATTGCCATCTGTCTTTTGATTGGGTAATTTCACAATACTGCTCAACTTTCTGATTCCCCAACTGTCTCCGGGTAGCTTGGTTGGATTGCCTGCAGCAATATGACGGCGATTTTCTTCCATCATCTCGTCCGTCACTTTCAGCATAACTCGTTGAGTATTCTTTCCGGTCCATACGTCTTCAATTAATGGCACATATTCATCCCTATTGTAAGATGTCGGTTTCGGAAAAAGAACTCGAATTTTAGGATCATTTGTCAGACAAAGCCGATAATTATATGCCTGAACTGCATTGTCTGCTTCCCCAGTGCTACCACTGGCAGGCAGACTTTTCCAATATTCATAAGCTCGTCCGGCTCCGGGTTCCCCAAATTCGGTTTTACTTTCCCTTCCTATACGAAAAGGCACACCGGCAGCTGCTCCCAAATCCCCTTCATAAGTAGCATCTACAAACACGTCACCCTGATAAATCTCTTTCTTCCCATTCTCACGATTCAAGATACAGATACTTTCAATACGCCCGTTCTTGATAGAGATATTCTGATTTTCAGCATCAAATTGCCGCATTAAGAGCACAGTAATCTTATCTTTATGCTCATTCAGCATATCCTGATAAATGGTTGTCGCAACAGACGGTTCAAAATGGAAGCCATCACTGCAGTCCTTCAACTGTTGAGAGTTTTCTCCATAACGATCTGCATAATATCGCTTAATCCTGGAAGTAAATTCCAGGAACAGACCGGTAGTCGCTTCCCGGGTGGCAATATCCGTTGCTCCCAGCCCGTTGGCAGGAAGTCCTCCAATATGCCGGGTACGTTCCAGAATAACTGAAGTCTTGCCCTGTCGGGCTGCTGCAATAGCCGTCATAATGCCACCGGGGTTACCGCCCACCACCACAATATCAAAATGGTTTTGAGCAGACACTCCCAAACTGAGTAGCAATAAAGCTATAAGGATATGGAATCCCTTCACGCTATTATCTTATTTGAGTTTATACTTCTGAGTATCTATATTCCAGCCTTTCAACACCAAGACTGCCCCATCAGCCAACTTCTCTTCCCCTGTTTCAATGGTGACTGTTTTCTTTTCACCCGGAATCAAAGAGAAGAAGTTATCTGAATAGAATGACGGACGTATCGGGCTCATCTTGGAATTGAGAAATTGCAACTGATTGAAAAAAGCAATACCATTGGACGTATTCTTCATCACAATGTCCACAAAATAGCGTCCATCTGCCTGACGTGTTTTATAGGAAAGCTTCACTTTGGCTGCTTTCAACTTACTCAGATCCTCAAAGCCTGATGATGTAGGACCGGTTAAGGTCTTGCTGCCTTCATACTTATCATTGGATCTCCAATAGAAGTTGGAAGAAACATCTTTGCCTTTTTCATCTTTCAACACTAACTTAATAAAGTGAACCTGGGAAATGTTTTCAGGAAAACGAATCGTCAAAATATCGTTAGCAACTCCATCTTCCGGCAAATCGACAGAAGCAGACTTTTCAAACACCTTCTTGCTATTTATATCATATACCTGAGCTATCACCTTATAACCAGTAAAGGCACGATAGTAATCGTTCACCACGGACACTGTATTTTTCAGATAGTCAAACTGAGCATGCAGCGGTTCCAGTGAATTAGCTGTATGATACAACGAAGCTGTGGGTTCCAAAGACCAATCCCACATACGGGAAGAAACCTGACGCATGGAACAGTTATGGTACCAGAACAAAAGTCCGGAACAGAAACGATCGCCGTAATCCAATTTATTATAATTCCAGACTTCCCAGATACTCTTAGAATTCATAGCACCCAGCAGTTGTCCTTTTTGGGCAAACTCATCAATGGAAGATGACTTTCCATAGTTATTTACCAAATCAGTATACATGGTAGTCATCAGGTGAAAACCATTTCCATCCAGATAATCCCACACTTCCTTATTGATAGGCCAAAGGTCTTTCTCATCCATCATCTCACGAAGGATTTCCACTGTGGGAAGTGTAGGAGCACCATATTCAGGATTGAAACCATCGACACGGCTTCCACGCGGAGATGCCGTATTCTCATAGTGCTGCATCGGATTCACTTGCTTGTAAGGACTTCCGTCATGTACTCCGGCACATTCGGACTGCATCTGATAACCTCGCGTACCATCCAGTTTATTCAATAATTCAGGGGTACCGGTAACCTCAGTACTCTCATTGGAAGCCACATAATAAGCCAAGGAAGGATGATTACGAATACGCTTCACGGTAGACTCCACATTATTCAGATAGTTGCCCTTATCGTGCGGATGGCGTGTATCACCTGTCATCCAGAATTCCTGCCATACCAATAATCCCATCTCGTCACACAACTGGAAGAAATAGTCAGATTCAGCAATTCCCCCTCCCCACATACGTAAAAGGTTGACTCCTGACTGGAGGCTATATCTCAATTCAGCATAAGTACGTTCATCGGAAGTTCTCAACATAGCCTCCGGTATCCAGTTTGTTCCACGGATAAAAAGACGTTTACCATTTACATAGAAGACACGTGATTTATCAGGTGTATTCGTATCAGAAGTAATTTCACGAATACCAAACTTCGTTTTTACCGAATCACACACCACTCCATCGATGGATACGGTCATTTTCAGCTCATACAGGTTCTGAGGCCCTTTATTCACAGGCCACCATAAGCGGGGAGCGTTAATCACCAATTGCGGGAACTCTTCTGGAGAGAAAGACAAAACTTTCTCTTCTCCACGCATAACTTTAACTTTTTTCTCGAAAGTTATATTTTCACCAAGAATCTCACCCTTCACCGTGCAATTAATAGGGTTAAAACCTGTTGTCGGATTCACAACTTCCACCGATACAAATTCGCGTGCCTGGTCGTAACCGGGTTTGCGTAATTCCGATTTCACGAAAGGATGACGCAATGCCACTTTACCGGTAGAATAGAGAGAAATATTCTTCCAGATTCCTGTATTACGGTCGCGAATGCCATCCATAAAAGTGAAGTCCCAACCCACAGTCATCAGCATGGTAGTATTCAATCCAATGTTTCCGTTTCCACCATTATGGAATTCGCCTACTGCTCCCCAGGATTTTGGTTTAGCACTGCCCGGAACATCCACCGGATATACTTTTATAGCCAACGCATTGCTCTTGTCTATTTTTACAAAGCTGGTCACATCAATATAATCCTGCAAAAACATGCCCTTAATCGTGCTTAGCAGGTTTCCATTCACCCACACCTCAGCACGATAGTTAATGCCATCCAGTTGTAACCAGACATGCTTGCCTTCAAATGATTTAGGAACTGTAAATTCAGTCCTGAACCAATAGGTATAGAAATCACGTCCGGTTTCAGAAATATCCGGTATTAATTTAGATTCGATTTTATTATTGATACCATAATAAGGCTCAGGATATTTTTGGTTGTACACCAATGAATTCAGAACCGTACCGGGCACAATGGCAGGCAACCAATTTGTTGTCGGATAATCAGACAAAGATACTTTCTCTCCGGGATCTGTTACGTCTCCCGCCTTCATCATTTTCCACTGATAGCCCCCATTATGGGTAATATCCGAGTCAAGCCAGATGCGTTCAGAGCCTCTGGCATCATTCACTTGCGTTTGTCCGGTTACTACTGTCGAATAGGAAAACAACAGTAAAACAAAGGTAAGGGCTTTGGCCCAACTGCTTATATTCATTTTATAAGTATAAATAAGGTTTCGATATAAGATTACTAAAATAACAGAAATTATTCTTCTAAAAGCGCAACAGCACACCAAAGGTAAGGAGCTTGTCCATGATAATCGCCTACATTTTGTTTACGATCATAGTAGTATTGCTTATCGTTCTTTTTGTTGGTGCCCTCGCAAACTGATTTTACATTGTTGTTCTCATCTATGTACTTCACCATAGCCATCCATGCCTTGCGGGCAGCAGGTGCATATTCTTTAGCATCCAGCCAGCCATTCTTCACACCCTTAATGAAAGCGAAAGTGAACATGGCAGACCCTGAGGTTTCAATCCAGCAATCAGGATGATCCAACAACTGATGCCACAAGCCATTGGAAGACTGATACTTTTTCAGGCTTTTCATCACCTAGTGCGATAGCCATGCAGGATGCGTGGACGGTATTCACTATCTTCGGGCAAACTACTCAACAGCTCTGCCATACCGGCAGCCATCCAGCCATTACCTCTACCCCAATAGAAAGGAACATCCGGTGCATGATAGAAAAGACCATTCGGACACTGCAATTCATCCAGATACATCACCATTTCTCTGGCAGCACGGTCTATATATTTACGATCACCGGTAACTCTATAAGCCTGAGTCTGTACAATCGTAATCATATACATATCGTCAATCCACAAACGAGTTTGCCAGGAATATCCTTTCTGATCCCATTCTTTTTCTTTGGGTTTTGCATTTTCAGGAAGTTGCCATTGAGTATCGGCATAAGGAAGGCCCAAATCCAAATAACGTTGATCTTTTGTTATCTTATACAGTTCCAGAGGTAAACTGCCAAACATATTCACATCCACATGATTCTTGATAGGCAACAGAGCTTTTTCCGTCGTAAACAGAAGTTCAAATCTGTTCTGTAAAAGCTTCACAAGCTCTTGATCATTGGTGAGTGCGGCAAATTTCAATCCACCATTCCAGGTAAAAGTCTCCGGATAGCTAATCCATTTTCCGATATGAAGCATGTGCTTTCCATCTACAAAATGATATGCCAGACGTTTACCTACTTCTTTGGGAGTATATCCTTCAGGAAAATCGGTCAACAAACTTGTCTGGGCAAACACCAACTGAAAAGGAAGCAAAAACAGTAATAATAACGACTTCTTACACATAAGGTTAATTTTTTATTTATTAGACATTAAGAAATACATAATTGTTATCATGGTATATCTCTTACGAGATGGTTACAAAGATAGCACGCAGCATCTTCTCAATAGAGAAGAAGCATTCCAATAAATAGAAAAAACATCTCAAAATCGCATAAAAGTCACAATTTTATTCCCAATAAAAGCACTATCCCCCTTATCCGGCAAAATCTTTCGGAAGTACTCCAAATTGTTTCAGGAAACATTTAGAGAAATACGAAGAAGAACTAAACCCTACCATATAACAGATTTCATTAATACGACTTTCACCTTCTTTTAATAACTGGGCAGCACGTTTCAAACGTTCTATACGCAAATATTCGTTCGGGCTCAAATCCAATACCCCTTTCATTTTACGGTAGAAACTGGAACGGCTCATATTCAGACTTTCTGCCATATCATCCATACTAAATTCTTGGTTCGACAAGTTAGAAAGAATAATCTCATTCAATTTCTTGATGAATTCTTCATCAGCCTTGGTCAGTGCCATTGTATTGACTGCTACAAAAGGAGATTTAGCAAAATCCCGGCGAAGCTTTTCCCGATTGTTTATCAGATTAGAAACCACAGCCAAAAGATATTCCGGTGAAAAAGGTTTCTCAATATACGAGTCCGCCCCTAATTCCATACCCTCAATCTTAGACTGAATATTAGTCTTAGCCGTCAAGAGTATAACAGGAATATGACTATAACCCACATTTGACTTTATTGTCTTGCACAATTCAAAACCATCCATTAACGGCATGACAACATCACTCACCACCAGATTCACAAAATTACCATCCAATGCTTCCAATGCCTCTCTACCATTAGTTGCCGTAACTACAGCATATTGGGATGACAACTGACGTTCGATGAAAGCGAGCATTTCCGGGTTATCTTCTACAACCAAAACCATATGCTTGCTTTCTTTTGATTGTTTTCCCTCCGATTTATCATCCGAATATTGCTCACCAGATGCTTCTGTTTGTAACTCTGCATCCATATTCTCCATATCAGAGTCTAAAGTAATCACCGTATCCTGAATAATAGGAAGTGTCAGGACAAAGACATTGGCATCTTCACCCGGAGCCATAACCAGGGTCCCACGATGGAGTTCTGCCAGAGAACGGGAAAGAGCTAAGCCAATACCCGCACCTGTAGCAAGCTTTCCTTCCTCCTTCTGACTGAAACGAACAAAAGGCTGAAAAATCTCCTCTTTCATTTCATCGGGAATAATAACTCCATCATTCTTTGTCACTACATAAAATGCCTGTATCTCTATATCTACTTCCAACTTAATATGCATATAGCTATCGGCGTACTTCATCCCATTATTCAAAAGATTACTGATAATCTTCGTAAATGCTTCACGATTCACATGGGCGCAGAAATTTTCTTCAGGCAACTCCAGATTAAAATCAAGACCTTTCTGACGTGAAAGAGAACTAAAACGCATATAAGTTTCTTTCAAGATATTGGTAATATCACATTTAGTAAAGTTCAAGCTATAACCCTGACTCTCTACTTTCCTGAAGTCCAGGAGCTGATTTGTAAGGTTCAGTAATCTTTCCGTATTATGTTGCATAATATTCAGATCCTCGTGAGTCTCCGGGTCCAAATGCTTTTTCAAAAGAATATTCTCCAAAGGCCCTTTAATCAACGTTAGCGGAGTCCGGATTTCATGTGCCACATTGGTAAAGAAATCTATTTTAGCGTTATAAATCTCGCGTTCTTTTTCCTGCTCAAACTTCTCGAGTTGACGGCGATGCTGCCTGCTGCTGCGCTGCCTGAAATAGCAAAAGGCATATACAGAACCGACAATAAACAACAATATATAAATGCAATATGCCCAGAACGAAAGATAAAAAGGAGGAAGAATATGAATATATAGCAAATGTTCTTCAGGCCCCCAAATACCATCACTATTAGACGCTTTCACACGGAACACATAATCACCATGCCACAAATTGGAATAAGTGACAATAGGGCTTTCGCCCACAGTAATCCAGTCTTTATCAAAGCCATCCAACCTATACATCAGCTTATTCATTTTCGGCACCTGATATCCAAGGGCTGCAATACGGAAAGAAAATGAGTTTTGATTAGCCTGAAGAGTGATACTATCCGAGAAAGTGATGCTCTTTTCAAGAGGAGTATTTTCTTCATCTGCGCGGACTTCTTTATTGAACAGCATGAAATCTGTAATCACTACCGGTGGCAAGCTTTTATTCTCAGTAAATGTTTTGGGATTAAATACTACAAAACCATCAATACTACCCAGATAAATAGCGCCCGTTTCATCCTTATAACTGGAACGGTAGTTAAATTGATCACCAAGCAAGCCATTGGCCGTTGTATAACCCTTTACCTGTTTTGTTTCGGGATTAAAGCGTACTAACCCGCTATTCGTTGTCAGCCAGAATAATCCTTCTGCATCCTCTACAATTTGATAAATCACATCATTGGGCAGGCCATTGGATGAATTATAGCTGGTAAAGGTCTCCGTTTCGGGATGGAACAAGCAGAATCCTCCCCCTTGTGTAGTCAACCAGATTTGCCGATGTGAATCTTCAAAAATACTCAAAACTTTGTCATAAGGAAGACTCTCTTTATTACTTTCATTATGCACGTAGTTCTTCCATTTTTTTTCATTGACATTGTAGCAATAGGCACCATTCACATAGGTAGCTAACCATAAATTGCCACCCGAATCCTCTTTTATATCATATACAAACCTACCGGCCAACTCCTCTATTCTGTCAAAATCATCTGTCTGTTCATTATACCTCAACAGTCCGAACATGGTTCCCAGATAAATATCTCCTGTTGTTGTTCTGCAAATAGCAAAGATACTATTGTCTATCAACGAACGGGGGGAAGCATTTTTCTGATAAGTTTTCAAGATATTCCCGGTATTGGTATCTACGATTTTCAATCCTTTAGAAAATGTTCCAACCCACAACTTATCGCCAACCATACATAAGCCATGAATATTGGTAAATCCGGAACTGGGTGCAAAGAAAGAAAATGTTTTTGTCTTCGGATCAAAACGATTCAAACCACCATCCTCAGTACCAACCCATAATATCCCTTTATTATCCTCGCAGAACTCACGTACCCGCTTACCATGCAAATTATTATCCCCATCTTTCGGATAATATTTCTCAAAGTAGGTGTAAGACTTTGGATAATAGTCTACTCCTCCAAAATATGAGCCTACCCAGATACCACCTTCACTATCCTCACATAGCGAATAAACAGCATTATCAGACAAAGAATAAGGATCATCTTTAGAACTATGCAAGTGCACATACTTATTTGTGCGAAGATTATAAATATAGACTCCCGATTCTGTACCAATCCACAATTCATTATCCGAATTGACGAGCAAATCCCGGCTATATACCATTTCACCGGTTTCATCCATCAACAATAAACTCCGTAAATTACCGGAGGTAAGGTTCAATTCCTGAACCCCTTTTCTTATGGAACTGATATAGATACAATTATAGGCTCCCGGCACAATCTTCATGATGACGTCATCTTTAAAAACTTCTTCACCATCCTTCGGGGAAAGATAAGGATGAAGTGTTTTTAAATTATCCTTAGAATAGAACAAACCACTGCCGTAGAATCCAACCCAAATAGTCCCACTATTATCAGAAGTTACACTCTGAACATTGGCTGAGAAGCTGTTCAATGTATAGTTGTGAAGCTGTTCTTTTTGCGGATCATAGCAGAATAGCCCTTGTGTTTCAACAGCTATCCAAACCCGTCCTTCCTTATCTCCCGAAATTGCAGAAACAGTCCGGTCGATTTGGATGTTTTCCTTACTTTGCAAGTTAAAAGGAGCAAAGATCTCGCGGGCAGGATAATAAATATACACTCCGGCATCCGTACCAACCCAGATATTCCCTTTTTTATCTTCATAAAGACAAGTTACGAAATTGTTCCCCAAACTATGATTGTCGTTCATATCACGCTTGAAGTTTCGGAACGACATACCGTCATATCTACTCAGTCCCCCCTTAGTACCGAACCACATAAATCCCTTTTTATCCTGCATGATCGCATTGACTGTAGTTTGGGATAATCCATCCTTTATGCTAAGATTTTTGAAATAGTAATGTTCGTCTGCTGCTTGTGTCCAACAAACGATATAGCAAAGAAAACTAATAAGGGCTATTATTCTCTTCCTCATTTTTGTGTTTTTTGATAGATTCGCACGTCAAATATAGCTCAATCTGATGACAAACGATAGCAGAAATACTTCAATAAATAAAAAATTCGTCTCTTTAATACTTTTAAAAATGTAGGAAACCGTCGTTTATGAAAAGACTTCGATGAAAATAGCCCATTTCATCGAAGTAGGTTCTCTGCCACAATGCTGTTTGAACTTCTTTCATTGCCCAATAAGGCCCTCTTCATTGCCTATTTTTTATTCGTTCTACTATAGTGGAACGCAAGGATAACTATAGCGTTCCTTACGAACCACTATAGTAAAACGTAAAGTATACTATAGTAGAACGAATAAAAAGTGCCTAGTAAGCTATATCCCAATAGGCAGGCGGTGAAATAAAAGATGCCTGTAAGAGTTATTGCTATAATAGAAGAAAATAGTCGGCTTAATTCATAACCGTGCAGTCATGAATCACTCGGAAAAATGATAATTATAAGGATTCCGTTTGAAATGATAACGATGTCGGGGCAGTGGCAATGGATCCTGCAAACGCAATTCCCAAGCCACCAGTTTTGTCAACAACTCATTCTGCTTATTTACAAACTTTGAGTTTCCAAACAGGTTATTAATTTCATACGGGTCTTTCTTCAGATTATACAGTTCTCCCCTTCCATAACTGTTCATTACCAGTTTCCAGTCGCCCATACGCACCATTCGGGAAGTTCCGCTCTGAGTCCAGGTATTCAGTTCGTCAAAACGAGCCACTTTATCATGTCCCAGCGCACCTTCCTGCTCAAAAGTCAGTTTATCATCCAAAGGCACATCCTCACCACCGAAGCCCAACTGCACAACTATACTTGAAAACTCCTCTTTCGGGTATTTCTTACCTGTCAGCATCGGCCACAAACTCCGTCCCTGCACACCTACAGGTATAGAATCACCTATCACCGTACAAAAAGTAGGGAAAAGATCTGCCAATGAAACATGCGCATCTATCGCTTTAGCCTGTTTCTTTATCTGATAACCGGCCCAAACCATTGGTATACGGGTCAGGGACTCGGACAAGCCTGCTCCTTTGCGAATTAAGCCGTATTCACCGCAATAATCACCATGGTCAGACAGAACTACAATGATTGTTTTCTCAAAAAGTCCTTTTTCTTTCAAGTCCTCAATCAGTCGCTTTATCTGATCATCTATAAGGCGAATCATTCCCATATAATTTCCCCTTAATCGAGGTATATCTTTCTCTAGATCAGGACAAGAAGCATCTTCCAGTTCTGCCAGTATCTGGTACTTCTCCCCTTTCCTCAATGCATCCTGACGTGAAGTCTTCACTGGCGGAAGCTTATCCGGTGCAAACATCGAGTAATAAGGTTCACAGACTTGATAGGGATTATGTGGTTCGGGAAATGAAACCCAGACAAAGAACGGATTATCCTTCTGGCTGTCGATCCATTCTATAGCTTCATCCACTATTCTTGCGGGCTGTTGGTCCTTGACAGGTATAGGCGAAGGTTCCAGACACTGTCCGACAGACTCTTTAAAGAATTCGGAAACGGCACGTTCTCCCTCCGTCACCGGCTTATTCTTTCCCCAGTGAGAATATTCAGACCAGAAATCCATATCTTTCGAACTCAAATAGCCATGATTCTTACCCACTAAAGCAGTCTTATAATGGTTCTCCTTCAAAACAGTTACCAAATCTTTTGCATAGTGTACATCACGTACATTGTGATTCGTACGCACATGAGTAGCACTGGGGAAACGGCCTGTAAACATAGAACAACGTGCTGGACTGCTGGCAGGCATAACCGTATACGCTTTATCAAACCAGGCATTTTGGTACGCCAATTCATCGACGTACGGAGTGATTTCCATCGGAAAACCTTCACGCCCACACAAATCCGCGCGCTGCTGATCTGTCATTATCACCACAATATTGGGCTTATCTGTCTGAGCGTACAAGGACAAGCCTACCCCCTGGAGAATAACTCCTGAAAAGAGATACTTTCTTAAATCCATAACTATCTATTTTAAGTATAAGTTCCACAAACGAATAATTTCCTCTTTCACATCACTTTAAACGTATGCGAAAATAAGTCTTTTATTAGTACTCAGGTAAAATAACACATATACTTCATAATCCCAATAAAGAGATTATGAAGTATATAAATTAAAGTGGCTTTTTCAGCCAACTATGAAGAATAGAATATTTTATTCGCTCAGCAACGCATAAGCACACCAAATAATGGGAGCTTGCCCATGATAATCACCTGTAATGCGGGGACGATCCAGATAATACTGGTGGCTGTTCTTCTTGCCTGTACCGATGCAAACTTCCATCAAGTCATTGTTATCATCAAGATAGTTGCAAAGTCCCAACCATGCACGGCGGGCAATCGGTCCATATTCATCCTTGTCCAGCCATCCGTTCTTCACACCCAAAATCATGGCATACGTAAACATTGCCGAACCGGAAGTTTCCGTCCAGCAGTCCTTTTCGTCAATCAACTGGTTCCAGAGTCCATCTTCATTCACATATTTCTTCAGGTTCTCCATCATCAAGCGATATCCTTTGAGGATGCGTTGACGGTTAGGATCGTTTTCAGGAAGGTTGAAAAGCAATTCCGTCATACCAACAGCCATCCAGCCATCGCCACGTCCCCAATAGAAGGGCACATCGGGCGCATGATAAAAGAGACCGTTCTCACGCTGAATCTCATCCAGATAAAGCACCATTTCCTTGGCAGCGCGGTTGATGTATTTTTTATCTCCCGTTACGTGATAGGCTTCGGCTTGCACAATGGTAATCATATACATATCATCAATCCAAAGGCGGGTCTGCCAGGAATATCCTTTCTTATGCCATTTACGTTCTTCATCGTTTGCCTTCTCAGGAAGAATCCACTGCGTATCGGCATACGGTAATCCCAGTTCTTTATAGCGCTCGTCCTTCGTCATGCGATACAGTTTCAGAGGCAGACAACCGAACATATTCTGGTCTACATGAATCGGAGGAGGAAGCAAGTCTTTCTCCAGATGGAACAACAGTTCAAAACGCTCTCTCAGTTTCTTGGTAAGTTCCTTGTCATTCGTCATTTCGGCGAACCGGAGCGCTCCATACCAGGTGCAGACTTCAGCATAATGTATACCTCTGTCTCCATAAAGTTGGTGTTTGGTCTCCATCAGGCGGCTACTTACCTTTTTCCCTACGATTTTTGGATTTGCTCTTACAGGGAAATTACTGAAATAATCTTGTGCGGTGATGGTACTTGTCATTACAAATACAGCCACAACAAATAGATAAATGAAACGATAATCTCTCTTCATAATTCTTATAGTCTTTAAATGAATAATTAATTTGCTCAGTTGTCTTATCATTTTCTTACGGAAAATTTATATATGCAATGGCTATCATATTTCTCTCCCGGTTTCAATAATGCTGACGGCCATTCCGGTTTATTAGGAGTATCGGGATATTTCTGAGTTTCCAAACAAACGGAAGCACGATGACCATATACGATGCCTTTCTTTCCCTTTACCGTACCATCAAGGAAGTTGCCGGCATAAATCTGAATTCCCGGTTCGTTCGTGTAAACATCGAGTACGATACCTGTTTTAGGAGATTCGAGAGTAGCACATTTCTGAGAAATATCCCCTTTTGTATTGAGTACCCAGTTATGATCGTAACCTTTACCATACTTCAATTGAATAAAATCCTTATTAATGCGTGCTCCGATGGCCGTAGGTTGACGGAAATCCATGTCTGTATTTTCTACAGGAGCAATCTCACCGGTAGTCATAAAAGTACTGTCCACAGGAGTATATGCATCAGCATTAATGGTCAGTAGATAATCCGAGTTGTCTTTGGAAGGATCACCATCCAGGTTGAAATATGAATGATTAGTCAGGTTAACAACCGTAGTACGATCCGTTTCGGCACTATAATGAATATCGATGGCATTATCATCTGTCAGTGAGAAAGTGACCTTACAAGTCAAATTACCCGGAAATCCCTCTTCCCCATCTTTTGATAAATAGCTCAATTCCAAAACCTGATCACTCAGCTGATGTGCATTGAAAACCCGGAAGTCAAAGCCTTTAGAACCACCATGTAGGCAGTGGCCATAGTTATTCCGTGGCAATTGATATTCTACACCGTCTATGGTAATCTTACCCTGGTTAATGCGATTACCATAACGTCCGATGGTAGCACCAAAATTCGTAGGAAGTTTCACGTAGTCTTGAATAGAATCGAGTCCTAATACAACATCACGCATAACTCCATCTTTATCCGGTACCATTACTGATACAATACGTCCACCAAAGTTTGTAATACAAACTTCCATACCATTTTTATTCTTTAGTACAAACAGGTCTGTCTGTTTACCATCCACTTCCATACGGAAATCAGCTGGATTCAACCCTGAAGCAGTCTTTTCACTGACCTGCTTACTTGTACAGGCTGATGCTAATAGCACAAATCCTGCTAAAATAATCATAATTTTATTCATACTCGCTTATAATGTTTATGCTTTATTTTTTAGAGAAAAATTGTTCTGCACGTCCTGGTGAAAATAGTTCCCACAGCGAGGCAACCGTCCAGCCCGGAGCAAAGATATCATTGTAATATCCCTTACCATTACGACCGTAATCCCAGTTCGTGTGTTGGACAACCTCAGGGTAATAACCTACTTTGGAAACACCACACATATGACCCTCATAGGGAAGCAATTGACGCATGGAAGTGGAAATAACCTCAGCAAAGTCTGAGAAACGAGCCTCATTGAACTCCTTGGAAAGCCAATGTAACACATCAGCAAACTCAAATATAAACACATCAATATGGTTATTCTCAACAGACACATTACCCCAGCCACGAGTCTTCAAACCGATATCACCCAACATCTGACCTTCGGCAAAGGGAACATCCCAGGTATAATACCAGGATAAGGCGAAATAAGCAGCCTTCCTGCAAAGTTCGGCATAGTGAGCACGCTCCGCACCTTTAGTAACCAGAGCAAGGTAATAAGTGGCAGTAGCAGCATAAAGGGAAGCTTCCTTATCCTCACAATTAGCATCCAAAGTGGAAGAGAAATAATCGGATTTAGAGATAAGCTCATTCTCCAGATAATTAACTGTACGTTTGGCACTCTCCAGGTAACGCTTGTCCTTGAAATACTTGTAGGCCATTACCAGAGGCAAAGTAGCCGAAGGAGTACTGCCACCGGTACCGTCTACGATAGAGAAATCATCCTTGAACTTACGGGGGAAGCTACCGTCAGCATTCTGGAGACGGAGGAAACTGTCCAGAATTACCTTCAGACGTTTCTCCCATTCGGGATGTTTACGCTTGTGTTGCTTCTCGTAAGCCAGATAATTCAAAATGGCATACACACCTTCCGATTGACGGCGGATACTGAGCTTAGGCTCTTTAAAATCACGGTTATAATGGACAACCTCATTGAAAAAGCCCGCAGGAGAGAAACCGCTTGAAAGATAAGTATCAAAGATACTGTTAGCACTGTTCACAAGTTCAGGGCGGTTCTGCTGGAAACCGTATTCCAATGCGTTGAAAGCATTTAGCAACGTACGGCCCACAAAACCGACTTCAGCAACATCAGTACTGGCACAGGTGGCTGTCTTCAGCTCAACGCCCGAATAGTAATGGGTAGGAGTAGTATTCACATAACTCTCTACAAAGAAGTTGCTCAGAACATCTTTCATACGATCCACTGTATAGGGGGTATTGACCGGTTGGGGACGGTTCGTGTCATAGCAATACTCCCAGGTACGTTGTACGCACTCGGAGAAGTCGGCAACGGCAATCTCAGACAGTTCCCAGGTCAGGGTAATGCTATCACCCTTGCGAAGCAGCTGGAAAGCCTCAACGGAAGGGGCAAGAGTCAGTTTACGGATATAAGTCTTGGGAGCTTCCTTATAAGGGAAACATTAGGAAAGGACAGTCATGCCACCTATGTTCTCGAAGCCGGTATAGCCGATGGAAGTCTCACCGGAGACAATGACCTCGCCTTCTTTGTGAGTGGTCAAAGCCTCCTTGTCAAACTTGTCAATACGGATGACTGACATGGACTTGCCTTTACTTGAATTGAAGGCGGCAGTCAGAGGACTACTCAGACGGTCTTCGCGTACCAGCCAGCTATCCGAGGTATGGAAAGAAGGGGCCTTTTCAGGAGAACGAAGATTCTGGCGGTACCAGAAACCGGGCATGTAGAACTGGCAATCGGAATGACGGTATCCGGTTTTTATTTGCTCGCCATAATTGAAATAAACAGTATCCAAGGCCGTGATGACAACGTTAATACGCTGCTTGCCATCTTTATCAACTACCTGGCGGGTAATAACCAATGGCAACTGCTCGGAAGAGTGGCAGGTATACACACCGTCCTGCTGCTTCTGGAGAGTCAGTGAATAGTGCCGGGCGTCATTGCCCGGAACTTTTAAAGAAATGGAAACATTCTCAGGAGTATAATTTGCTGCTCCTATATTTGCAATGCCCGCAGAAAGCATTATCCCTAAAAACAATCTTTTTAACCTCATATTCAATCTTCATTTTACTATTCTACATTTCAGGTCTTTCAGCTTCTATCGACGGAGAATTGCCGGTCACTGATGGCCATCCGTCCTTCCAATTCACCTTATCCATCATCAGCACGCGACCTCCGGGATTTTTAGTACTCACCGCATGATAGAACATCCAGTCATTACCTGCTTTATCCGTTACAATCTCTGAATTATGCCCGGTACCTACAAAAGCATCATTCTTATGAATTAACACTTCATGGTGGTTATCCAGCATCTTCTTACCGCTTTTATCAACATAAGGTCCAAAAAGCTTCTTCGAACGACCTACAACTGTAGTATAAGTGCTCTTCAATCCTTCACAACAAGTACCTATGGATGCAAAGAAATAATAATAGCCATCTTTTTTATGAATATATGTTCCTTCATAGGCTGTCCCCGCTACCTGACGGAGTTTAGCACCTTTCTTTATAGAAAGTCCGTCATCCGACAGTTCAATACCATAAATTCCACGGAAACTACCCCAGAAGAGATATTTCTTTCCTCCATCCTCCATATAGAAAGGATCTATGGAATTCTGCACATTGATTTCA